>DZDI01000190.1 GCA_022730455.1 Phycisphaera mikurensis
TCCATCGTGGACCCTGTGGCCGGTTCTTGAAGAGGCTGTGCTGAACGATATTGTTGCTGATTTTCCCCTGATCAATAAATCGTTCAATTTGAGTTACAGCGGACATGATTTATAGCGTGTCAGCATCCGGAGGATATTCGCAATGTATCGCATACTGAAAGAAATCTGGCGACTGGGGATACCGGGCAAAAAAATCATTCCCGCTAAAGGGCAGGGGCCATTCCGCCGGAGTGCTGCCATTCGCCATGTGGATGCGGGATCCTGCAACGCTTGTGAGCTGGAAATTCAGGCACTTTCCGGCCCACATTATGGCTTGGAACAAGTCGGTTTGAGCCTGACCGCGTCGCCGCGCCATGCTGATTTATTAATGGTAACCGGCCCGGTTAGCCGACATATGGCGACGGCGCTGCAAGACACGTTTTCAGCCATGCCAAACCCCAAAAAGGTGGTGGCCATAGGGGATTGCGCCTGTACGGGCGGCATATTCGCCGGGAGTTATGCCGTTGTCGGCGCAGTAGAAAAGCTGCTCCCGGTGGCCGGGCAATGTCCGGGCTGCCCACCTACACCCGAAGCAATTCGGCAAACATTGGTTCAGGTGGCCCGGCAGACACGACCCTGACGGGATTGGTGGTACATAATGACGAGGCCGCGCCGCGAACGAGCACGCGGGCTACCGCCAGCTTCGCGTTAAGCCGCAATCGGATAGCGCAGTAGGTTTTTGAGGTGCCCAGAAAACAAACCCACCCAAGGCAGTAATTAACTGATTCCTCGGGAGGGTTTTTTGCTGGGGAAAAAGGGCGTGGATTATTTGCCCATGTGGTCCATCTTGTCCTTGTCCATGTGCTCCATCTTGTCTTTGCTCATGTGGTCCATTTTGTCCTTACCCATATGATCCATCTTGTCCTTGCTCATGCCATCATGGCTCATGCCGTCTTTCATCATGCCCATGTCAGCAGCAAAAGCGCCGCCGGCAAAGGTCATCAAACCTGCGATCATCAACGTTGTGGTGAATTTTTTCATCATCAAATCCTCGTCTGTTAAACACTCTTCATCAATAAGGCACCATGCCTTGCTTCAGCGCAATCAGAACACGTTCTAACTGCCACCAAACCAGTTATACCCTTGGTTTTCCCAATAACCACCGGGGTAAATATTTGTGATTTGAATAGCCTGCACATGCTTCGGGTTCTTGTAACCGAGCTTGGTGGGGATTCGTATCTTTAAGGGGAATCCGTATCGCGCCGGTAACGGTTGCCCATCAAAACCCAGTGTCAGTTGGGTTTGTGGGTGCAGTGCCGTGGCCATGTCGATACTGGTGAAATAATCATCAACACAGTGAAATGCGACGTATTTCGCCGAGGTGTCTGCGCCAATACGTTTCAAAAACTCCGAGAAAGGCACACCATGCCATCGCCCGATGGCACTCCAACCTTCCACACAAATATGGCGCGTGATCTGTTCTACCTGGGGCAGCGCCTGTAGTTCAGCCAAAGTCCAGGATTTGTGATTGCTGACGCGCCCCGACACGTCCAGTTGAAAATCAGCAGCATCAACTTGAGGCACTTCGGCTTCGCTGTAATAGGCATTAAACGGGAAGGGCCGCGTGATTTGGGATTTGCTGTAGGTTGGTGCCAACTTGTTTGGATCAAACAGCCATGCTTGTGCCTTGTCGTTAAATCGGGAGACCTGAGCAAGTAGTTTCTCTACACCGTCGTGATCACTGATCGAGCAGCCGGTCAGAAGTGATAACCCGCCGAGTGTTGCAAATTGCTTGAGAAAATGCCGCCGATTGAAGCGTCCCACCAGCGATACGGCTTCTTTGATGATCGCATCGGCATCGACGCCCGATTCCGGTGTTTTTATTTGCTTATTCATCGTCTGAGTTTTCCTTGTTTATGCTTACGTGGTTTCGATGCAGATTGGTTTTGTTAGCGGCCACGAATCATCGTGAGCAAGCTGCGTGGAACCAGTAGCACCATCAACAAATGGATTGTGATAAATCCCAGCAGAAACGCCATCGAACAGAAGTGCACATAGCGCGCGGTTTCATAACCACCCAACAGAAAGGCCAAGGTGGAAAACTGAACCGATTTCCATAACACCAAACCGGAGAGAACCAGCAGCACAAGATCCAGAACCACAAAGAGATAAGCGGCTTTTTGCACGCTGTTGTACCGACTTGCCTCGGCATGAGATAAACGACTGCGCAGTGCCGCCTTGATATCGCTCCATACCGCGCGCGGCGAGAGCGGGGAAAACTTATGCCAGAACCGGCGGCTGACGCCATTGAACAGAAGATAAATCAATCCATTCGCAGCCAAAATCCACATGGCGGCAAAATGCCAATCCAAAGCGCCACCCAGCCAGCCACCCAGCGTGATATCATCGGGGAAACTAAAGCCAAACAACGGCGAGGCATTATAAATACGCCAGCCGCTGCCAATCAGGATCAACACAGCCAAGGCATTCACCCAATGCGTGAGGCGCAACCATAAGGGATGGATCATGGCTGGCTTGATCTTGTCGCTATTCTCGGGTGTCGTATTAGATATACTGGTTAACGATCCGCTCATTTTTTTCTCCCACCGATCAAGTCGTTTTCCCTCGTCTTGCTGGGTAATACGTCGGCGAAAAAAAATGGTTACAGTCGGCTGGGTTTTTTTAAGAAAGCGCTGAAAACAGCCCTGATGTCATACAAAATTAATATGCCTGTAACCCGGAGCGTTCTCTTGACGAATAGGAATGAGACAAGCTAAATGAGTAGCCCGAGAAATGACGCCGCCCTTCATCGAACCGATCGCGTTTCAAGACGGTATTGCGTGGACTTCCATGGTTGAGCCAATCGAGGTAAGTGAGACCGAGAAGCACGTTCGCGCCTTGCTCCTCAGCAGCCTCGACGGAGACGCCAAGGCGTATCAACTTTTTCTCAAGGAGCTGGCGGGTTTATTGCGCGGTTATTTTCGTCGGCGCTTGGCATCCCTGCCCGATGCGGTGGAAGATCTGGTACAGGAATCCTTGTTGGCCATCCACAATAAACGCCATACCTATGATCGCAACCAACCAGCCACGGCCTGGGTTTATGCCGTAGCCAAATACAAACTGATTGACATGCTCAGACGGCACGAGCGCTACGACAAACGAAATGATCCACTCGATGATGACACGACACTCTTCACGCCATCCGACCACGAAGCCGCAGACGCGCAGCGCGATGTGTACACCATGCTCTCGCACCTTCCCGATCAAATGCGCCTGCCCATTATTCTGACCAAGTTAGAAGGTCTGTCGGTGGCTGAAACCGCAGAGCGCACCGGTCTTACGGAGTCGGCCGTCAAGGTAGGTGTTCATCGAGGGCTCAAAAAACTGCATACGTTATTTCGAGGTAAACCATGAAAACGGACGATTTGATTCTCATGCTGGCTCAGGGCGATGTAGCCGTACCCCGTCATGTTGTCGCCAAACGCCTCAGCATGGCTTTAGGTATCGGATTATTTGCGTCTTTTGGCCTGATGCTGGCTGCTTTAGGGCTGCGCCCCGATCTTGAATCGGCAAGTATGCTGCCCATGTTCTGGGTAAAACTCGCATTCGCGTTCAGCATGGGGATGATTGGGCTGATTGCTGCCAAGAAAGTCGCGCGCCCGGAAGGGACAATCAACCGCACGCTCTGGGCCATGGCGTTCCCGATCGGCCTCATTTGGCTTTTATCGTTGATTCTGGTGGCGTACGCACCGTCTTCTCAGCGATGGCACATGCTGCTCGGTGAAACCTGGTACGAATGCCCCTTGTTAATCACGATGCTGTCCGCGCCCATTTTCATTGCCTTGCTATGGGCCATGCGCAGCCTGGCGCCCACCCAATTGGGGCTGGCGGGTGCTGCTGTTGGTTTGATGTCTGGAGGCTGGGGTGCCGTTGTGTACAGTCTGCATT
>DZDI01000052.1 GCA_022730455.1 Phycisphaera mikurensis
ACACGCAATGTGCTTTGCTATGCCGCGGCGCATTGACCCGTAACGGCTGTAAAAACAGGTTTGGCATGAAAAGCAAGGCCTCGCAACTGACGTACGCGCTGCGAGGCCTTTGCTGTTCGTTTTTAATGGCAGTCCATTCAGCTTAGAGCTGCGTCAATGGCAGTCTTAAAATCTTTTTTCGGAGTCAGGCCGACAAATTTCTTGACGGGCTCGCCATTTTTGAACAGCATGATCGTCGGTATCGCACTGATCTGAAACGTCATCGCCGTATTGCGGTTAGCGTCAGTATCAACCTTACCCACCTTGACCCGCCCTTTATATTCGGTGGCCAGATCATCAATGGTCGGGGCTAACATCCGGCAAGGCCCGCACCATTCCGCCCAGAAATCAACCAACACCGGCTCCGTGCTGGTGAGAACTTCCTGTTGAAAGTTGGCATCCGTAAACTGCTTCACATTGTCGCCAGCCATTGCTGACCTCCTCAAATATACCCCCGCGTGCTTACCATTTCCGCAGGTCGCTAAGGATAGTAGACACGGTCGATAGACCTGTCAATTGCGATAGGGTAATTTTCTGTTGTCCGCGGCATCGGTCATGGGCATCCACCAAACATGGCGGGCGGTTACCAATACGCGAGGCCCCGTACCGCAGACATCCTGTCTGCATCAAAAGCAGGCGAGACGCCGGCGCTGCAGACCGCCGAAGCCGGCGCGTTTCGGAATGACGTGTACGTCAACGTGCCAAGCCAGCTTGACTCTCATTTGCCCGTGGGTTCAATGTGCGAATGTATTTCGGCAATAGTCGGTAAACGAGCTTTAATACGTGACTCAAGCTCGCTGACTTTGGCGTGCGCATCGGCTACCGCCCAATTGGCCGGTACATCCACATGAAAACTCAAATACAGACGCCCATAAATATTTTGTACGTTAATGGCATGCACGGACATCTTCAGCCCTTCTGCCAGCGCTCGCACCGCCAATGATGGATCGTCATAATCAGGCCCTGGTTCAACATGCACCATAACGTCAATGCTTTCATCCACCGCGTCGGCGGCTAATTCCACACTTGTAGCAATGCGATGGCTTTCCTCCAGTGAGATGTTGGCCGGAACCACGATGGTGGCATCCACAAAACGCTGCGACCCGGACTGCCGGGCGCGGACACGCGGCACTTCGCTCACGCCGGGTACTCGGCGAATGGCCTCCTGCAGTTGGCTCTCAAGCCCGGCGGGTGCGCGGTCCATAAGTACATCGACACTTTGTTTGGCCAGTCGCAGCGACGCGAAGAAAATAATCAAGGCGATCAGCAGCGCCCCGACAGGATCAACCCACAATTGGTGCGTAAGTTGGTCGAGGATCAGGGACACCAGCACCACCACGGCACTGACAACATCAAGTGTAAAGTGCAGTAAATTGGCTCTTAGCGCACTGCTGCGCTTGGTAGCGTACGACCGCACCAGCCGGACGGCGCGGTAACCGGTGAGGAATAAAACAACCACCATCAGGGCGATGGCCACATAGGCCGCCGGCCAATCCGCCAACCTCCGTGGTTCCATCAGGCGAACAACAGAAGCGTAACCAATCCCAATGGCCGTGAGAATAAGGATAAGGCTCTCACCGAAGGCTGAAAGATTTTCAATTTTGCCATGCCCGTAGTTGTGCGTAGCGTCGGCAGGCAGATCACTGACTTTTACGGCAATCAGCGTGATGATGGCGGCCACAACGTCCGCGGTGCTGTGGATAGCGTCGGAAATGAGCGCAAGAGATCCAATAAGTATCCCGAGCACCAATTTACTGGCACTGATGACAATCCCTGCCAGCAAAGAGCCCATTGCCAAGCGTTGTCGTTCATTTGCCACGTAGGCACCCCCAGTTCGCCCGCAGTCTTAGCCACCACTTCTTTGGGCCAAAATTTGTGCCCGGAGCCTGCCCCGGCCATGAGATTACAATTGCTCCCTCTGATTGTCGCAAGCGCGACGGATCGGTCACCAGCAGAGTTTACATCATCCACCACGGCGGTCGGAGAGCGAACACTTCCCCTTGAAAGTCAGGCTATCAGCGGCTATATATCCAACCGCGACGACCGGCAGCGCCGGGCGGTACGCTGGCGAAACAAGGCGCCCGCCACGTGACGGTTTGCGTGGGCAAATAGTGAATGTTCCCACCAAAGCCATCTTTTACATTCACTATGCCACGGAATGAGCGACCGTCGGACAGATGAATGATGCCGCGTACCACATTTCCGGGGCGAATAAAGTCCATAACGTCAGGATCGGTCGCGGATGAGCCTTGGTTCTTACGCGTCAGCCGGGCAATTTGGTAATCGACTAAAAACTGGTGCAAGGCAGTCTCATGGCCGTGGACCGGCGGCATATGATGAAAATCATGTTGATATTCCATTAAACCTTCCTGCAGCGTGGCCAAGGTAATACGAGTGGTAATGAGGTCGTTTTTGGTGGCGGCCTGTGCCTTAAACCACGCCAGTACGCCAATCAGGATGACGGCCCCGGCGACGGCAACCGGTATATCCGATGCCCGGAATTTAAATTGGTTTCGCATGGCTCTCTCCTAAAAACACTCTTCAGATGGGACTTGGCTCAGCCAAGCACAACCTCTACTAACCATGATAGTGGAGGCAATTGAAATGAAAAGAAAAACTTTAGGATTTTTTCGTCCAGTCGCCGCCGATAAACCATGCCTGCTGCCCGCGGGCCATCCCGGGTGTTTTTATCGCCACGCGAAAAGGCTATCACTGGTTGTAGCTATAGATGTAATCGGGCGGCCCAAACGTGCTTGTGCCTGATGTGTTGGTCTGAGCGGCCGAGAATTTGGGGCCAAAACTGTAAAAATAAGGGGCGTGCACCGCGCTGGGTTGCCAAGCTCCTCCTTGGAACGTAGAAGTGCTGATTGTGACGGACGGCAACGCCGCCAGGTTCTGGGTTGCGTTGCTGCCCTGGTTTAGCCATGCCGTGGACGTTGTCGCGGCGGAGTTGCTTGGGTTAGCGTAAAGGGGTACGTATGCCTGCGAAACGCCCGATGGCATATATTGGATCGGATTACCAAAACCATCCAATACGCAAATGACACCGGTCATGGTGCCCTTCCCGCCGGGGCCCGGGAATGTGCCGGTGATCACCAGATTGGCAGGCAATGCCGTCAGGACGTTGGGAGTTTGCTTCCAAGTCGGGCTCCCACCGACCGTGGGCCCTGGTGTGGCGTGATCCAGTTGGTAATCCTGCAAAAATTGCCCCATGTTTTGAGGAATCTGGCCACCACTTTTGTGGATGTACCAGTTCAAGCCCGCCTGCAAATTTTTAAGCTCAGTTTTGGTCAAATTGGCATCTGCGCTGTTTGCCACCTGCGTGCCCACAGCCAAGCCGATGCCAATCAGAATGGTAATGATGAGCAGCACCACCAGCATTTCCACTAAGGTAAAGGCGGAGTGCTTTCGGGTTTTTCTGGATGTTAAAAGTGCCATGGGCGTTCCTCATCTTCCGCGTACGCATTCCGCCCTCTGCCCTGCATTTACTGTACTGCTGGACAGGTGGACTTGGATAGCCGCCATCGAGCGGTTAGCCCCCTATTTTCACTTCTCCAAGGCGGCCAGCATGCCGGGAATATCATGCTCGGTCGCCTCGGTGAGGTGTAAATTCCACCCCAGCGAACCCAAGGCTTGCGTGGTTACCGGTCCAATGGAGAGTTTGGGGATGCCGCACACTTTTTCGCGCAGTGGCGGCGAAAGGAGTTGAAAAAGGTTGCGCGCCGTTGAAGCACTGGTGAAGGTGATGAGATCGATGCGGTTTTCAGACAGGGCAGCCACTGCTTCAGACGCGAGTACGGCCGGCGGACGGGTTTGATACATGGCGACATCTTCCACCACCGCCCTGGCTTGCTCCAAGCCGGTGCGCAGGGCGGGCCGGGCGATTTCGGCACGCAGCAACATGATCCGCCAACCTGCCACATCGCCCAGATGGGTTTGAATGGTTTGCGCAATCTTGTCGCTGGTAAACTCTTCAGGCATTAAATCTGCAATAATACCCATTTGACGCAAAGCGGCCGCGGTGGATGGTCCGACGGCAACCACCCGCCGGGGCAGCGAGCGGGCATCGCGACCCGTCTGCAACAGGTTATCCCACACCGCGTGCACACCGTTGACGCTGGTAAAAATCGCCATATCAACCTGTGGCATGCGGCCGATCGCCTCGATAACGGCAGTTGGGTCAGATGGCGGTGCGAGTTCAATAGTGGGGGCTTCAATCACCTCGGCACCCAGTTCGAGAAGGCGGCGGGATAGTTCACCCGCTTGCTGGCGGGTGCGGGTTACCAGCACAGTCTTACCGAAGAGCGGGCGTTGTTCAAACCAATTCAATTCCGCACTCAGACCAGCCACCCGACCGATAATGGTAATGGCTGGTGGAGCAATCTGGTCGCAGAAATCGTCATCGCAAAGCTGCTGAAGATCGCTGCGATAGGTTTTTTGATTGGGAAGTGTCGCACGGTGAATGATGGCGGCGGGCATTTGGGCATCCATGCCGGCAGCGATGAGGTTGGCGGCCAGCGTCGGTAGCGTTTTTACCCCCATATAGAAGACCAAGGTACCATTAAGCTTGGCCAGCGCCTCAAAATTCAGGCCCGCAGCCGCATTGGCGTCCTGCTGATGACCGGTAATCAGCGTAACCGAACTGGTAAAGTCGCGGTGTGTGACGGGAATGCCGGCGTAGGCGGGCCCGGCAATGCCACTGGTGATACCGGGAATAACTCGGAACGGCACCTCGTACGCCGCAAGATATTGCCCCTCTTCACCCCCGCGTCCAAAGACGTAGGGGTCTCCACCTTTTAGCCGTACCACATTGCCCCAAACAGATTTGGCATCGGCAAGAGCCCTTTGCTGCTGCCATTTGGAAACCAGCAATTGGTTGATTTCATCCTGGGTCAGGGTATGGCGATTGGCCTGCTTGCCGACATAAATTAATTCGGCCTTGGGCGGTGCCAAGCGTAGCAGTTCGGGATTGGCCAATGCATCATAAATAACTGTACTGCATGATGTTAATGCATCTCGACCCGCCACCGTGAGC
Source organism: Phycisphaera mikurensis (assembly GCA_022730455.1). Classification (GTDB taxonomy): domain Bacteria; phylum Planctomycetota; class Phycisphaerae; order WQYP01; family WQYP01; genus JAJZGD01. The sequence continues at coordinate 5,075 of DZDI01000052.1, forward strand.
AGACCGGGATCGCCGGGCCCCGCCCCCACAAGTAAAACCATCGGATGCATAGACAAGGGCAGTCTCCATTGGTATCTCAACGCCACATCGCAAGCGAATTATGCCATAAATCAAGCAGTTACGCGAAGCGGCAGAAACGATTTTGATAAATTCGGGATTTGATTAAAGAATGCCATCGGCTAAGCCGATATCATCAGTGGTCGCAATAGAAGTCTCCTCCTCCCATAACCGAGATAGCCCGCTGTGCGTTGCAGCGGGCTATCTTTTTTTGTGCGGGTCGCATTGCATCGGACAGCCTCCTAAACTTCCCATGATTCACCGGCCTTAAGCACAGCGGGTTGTAAACCTTTGATGCGAATGTCTTCGGCAAAGGCTTCTGCATTCTGAACAATCGGCGGGAATGTGTTGTAGTGCACCGGCATCACAATGGGAGCGCCGATCATCTCCGCCGCCAACACCGCATGGCCCGGGCCCATGGTGTAATTATCACCAATGGGCAATATCGCCATATCAGGCTTCCAAAGTTTTCCAATGAGGGCCATATCGCCAAACAGGGCGGTATCCCCGGCATAGTAGATTTTTTTTCCGCCAATTTCGATCACCATACCGCACGCCACGCCGCCTCCGGCACCATCGGGAAATGTACTGGTATGAAACGCTACTGTCAGCGATAACTTTCCAAATGGCGTTTGCCCCGTGCCCCCTTGGTTGAGACCCACCGCGTTCAAGCCTTTACCGGTGTAATATTGGGACATCTCGAAGTTGCAATAAATGCCAGCCTTGTTCTGCCTGGCCACGGCCTCCACATCGGCGACATGATCAAAATGCGCGTGCGAAAGCAAAATATAATCGGCTTTGACGGCGCCGGGCTTAATGTCTGAAAGCGGATTTTGATCTAAAAACGGATCCACGATGAGGCGATGGTCGCCACTGTGGATTTCAAAGGTTGAATGTCCGTGATACAAAATATTTACCGCCATTTGATTACTCCATAGAAAACAAGCAGAACGTTCGCTATGCCGATTGTAGGCGTTGAGGTGAGCAGATCAAGCTGGATACGGTCGACCGATCCACCGATCAAATTCATTCAGCGGCAGCTTTACGCCGATGGGCGTTGACGGGGGGAGGTTTAATCAGTTCGGCAAGCGGATTGACATCGGGGCTGGGTAGAGCGTAGCTTTCAAGGAGACGCGCGATGGCAATTCTGGCTAAAGTCCGATGAACGCGATCCCATTGCGTGGATTTGGCCCGGCGAAAGTCTATTAAATCATTAAGAGCAGCGTAATAGGAACGATCGCGGAGAACAGTTCGGCCCGGCAACCCATGGCAGCCGGCGATAATGAGCTGCGCCCTCTGATACTGCTGGAGAGGCGTTGGGTGGCTCATAAGTATTAAATCGCCCAGCTTATATACCGCGGAATGGGGCCAATGACGCATGATTTGTTCTATTAATCGCCGTTGAGGTTGAACATACACGGCGTACAGAATGACGTACATGGCGGCTTGCGGGTTTTGGTCAACAAGCGGCAATTGCGTGGCAATAAAATTTATTTCGGATACGCTTTGCCGCGACAGCGCCCGCGCTGTCCCCATCTGGCCCATCAACCGTGCATCCTGGCGCACCCGGTTGGTCTCCAGGATGGGCAGCATCGCGGCAACTTTTTCGGCAGCGGTGTACTGCCCGGCATGCAGCATATCTATGGACAGTTGTACGTTGGCTTTTTCAGCCACAACCGCCATGTCGGACCGTACCGAATAGGGAGTGGCGCCCAACCACGCCAATTCATGCGCCATGGTCCATACCGGTGCGACCTGAATGGGATTTTTAATATCCTCCGATGAAAGATGCCGCAGATAGATGTGTAGCGCCTTCACCGCCAGTGGACACCCACTGGTATGCTGAAAGGTTTCTGCAAATGCCCGCAAGGCCAATAATCGGGCGTAACCGTTATGGCGGGATTCAGCCGCACGGACCAGAAGTTGCCGGGCGAATGCGTTTCGTTGCGAATCAAGTTCCATCAGCACCCTCCGCTGGGCTGGGCCATAGGCCGCCAGAAAGCGGTGCCAGTCTTTGCGTGAATAGACGCTGGCAAAACCGTGAAAGCGATTGGCCGGATGCCTTTGCACTGTATCAAGGTTGGGCCAGAGTGCCGACACACGCCACGGCGGGGGCAGCATAGACTTCGCAGCAGGGCTTAAGGAATCGCCGGAAGCCAAGGTAGCCTGGGAAGCTAATGAGGCGGTCGCAATGATCAGCGACACACGCCATACAAATCCATTCTTACGCAAGGTCATCACATCCATGTCACCTTTTCACGCTGCGTACAGTATACCGCAAACGGCGGCTTGCCAACAGTTTTCTGAATTTGTCAACGGGCGCGTCAAGCCGGAGCTATAATCCGATGCGAATGAATTTCACGGACAGGAGCTGCCATGCACTACCAATACGGGGAATTTGATGGCGAGGCGTTTCCAACGCCGAATAGTCTCTGGCCATACGACAAGGTGTTTGATTTCATCTTGGCCTATGGTGACGAGGCGTTGGACGCACTGGCCGAACTCGGCGAGGACCAGGCGCCATTAATTGAACAGCTCAAGGGGGATGGGATGCTGGAAAACGTGGCAGGCCGATATCGCCTCACTCCGCGAGCGGTTAATCAGATGCAGCGGCGGGCCCTGATGGAGATTTTTGCTCATTTGCCGCGCACGGGCCGGGACGGTCATCCGACTACCCATGCCGGCACCGGGGCCGATCGTCTGGAGGGAACGCGTCCGTATCAATTTGGCGACCCGGTCAGCGAATTGAACCTGCACCAATCACTTCGTAATGCCCTTGCGGATCACGCCAAGACGCCGGGGGCACCGCTGTTGCCGATCAGCCTCCATGAAAACCATCTTGAAATGCATCTCCATGAAGGCACCACCAACTGCGCCCTGTGTATCTTGATTGACATGTCGGGCAGTATGATGCGTTACGGTCGGTTCATCTCGGCCAAGAAGGTGGCGATGGGGCTAAGTGCCTTGGTGCAACAGCGTTTTCCCATGGATACGGTCGATATTGTCGGCTTTTACAGCACAGCGAAAATCATCCGGCACAGCGAGTTGCCATTGCTGATGCCCAAATCTGTAAGCACGCATGAATATTCCATTCAAGTTCGCATCCCATTGAAAGACGCCGATAAAACTCACCAGCACTTCACCAATCTGCAAATGGGAATGCAACTGGGTCGGCGAGTGCTGAATCGCCGAAGCGCCGCCCAGAAAATCATGTTTATCATTACCGACGGGCAGCCAACCGCCCATTTGGACGGGCAGATGCTTAACCTGATCTATCCACCGGGCAGGAAGACGGCACTCGCGACGCTGCGTGAGGCACTGCTTTGCGTAAGAAATGACATTCGTGTGGCCAGCTTTGCCCTGATAGAAGATTATTGGGATATGGAATGGGTGCAATTTACCGATCAACTCACCCGCCTGGCCCGCGGTGTGGCGTTTTATTGTACAGGGTCTGACTTGGCCAGTTGTGTGATGGAAAGCTATCTGAGTGGCCGGCGGAAAAAGGCGTACATTTCCTGAGCGACCCGCACGCGTGAATGCATCTATCGGCCATGATGCAATGTCTCAACGCGTTATCCCGAGCTGAGGCAGACTACAGGGCGAGTCGCAAATCAACTCCGCGGGCGTCGGTGGCGGTGATGACGACCGCGTCGCCGGCGATTTGCTCATCGGCCACAATGTTGACTTTACGGTTGGCTCGGTCTTCGGCATCCAGCAATTCGCGCCGCTTTTTATTAAGTAAATAATCAGCAACAGCGGTGTAGACTTTTACTTCCAGGGCCGCAACTTTGCTGTGCATGGCGGCCGCTGCGATGCGCCGCAGCACGTCCAGCGAAACACTTTCCGGGTTTTTAATAAGCCCGGCCCCCAGACAATGGGGGCAATCCATGTAAATACTGCGTTTGAGGCTGGGTTTCATTCGCTGCCGAGTCATTTCCACCATGCAGAACTGACTCATTCGCAATACTTTGGTTTTGGCGCGGTCTTTTTTCAGTTCATCGCGAAGCAGGTTTTCAATATCGCGTTTATGGCGTTCTTCACGCATATCGATGAAATCAATGACAATTACACCGCCAAGATCCCGCAGCTTGAGTTGGCGGCAAATCTCGCGCACGGCCTCCTGATTGACCTTGAATGCGGTCATTTCTGCGTCACGATGCTCACGGTACCGACCCGAGTTGACATCCACCGCCACCAACGCTTCGGTAGAGTCAAACACCAACGATCCGCCGCTGGCCATCTCCACATGCCGCGAGTTGATCCTCTCCAACTCATGTTCGACCCCGTAGCGGCTGAACAGAGGTGTGGCTTCCGAGAAGAGTTCAAGTGACCGGTGTGAAGAGGCGGCGACACTGGAAAGAAACACTCCGATCCGATCCAGCATAGTAGGGTTATCAACAATCACACGTTCAATGCCTTCGATATCCAGATCACGCATGGTGCGTGTCAGCAGATCGCTCTCTTCATAGAGCAGGGCCGGGCTGGCTTGTGCTTCAATGCGTTGGGAAATATCGCGCCAGCGGGCAAGCAGTTGCAGCAGATCAGCTTTGAGCTCATCGGCCGATTTATCCGCACCGGCGGTGCGAATAATAAATCCCAGATTCTTGGGCGGGTTGATCTCCTGCAGCACCTGCTTCATTTGCCGTCGCTGCTGATCGTCAACCACTTTTCGCGATACACCGAGTTGACTCATACCCGGCATCATGACCAGATATCGGCCCGGCACGCTGACGTAACTGGTAAGCGACGGACCTTTGGTACCAATGCCTTCTTTGGTTACCTGGACAATCACTTCCTGCCCGCGCCTCAGACACTGCTGAATGGGCGGACGGCTGGAACGCGGCGTCTTGCGGCCAACCTTTTCCATCGGGGCAATGTGATCATTCTCAACGGATAGCAGATCAGGCACTTCTTCTGAATCCCCGGCAGGTTCCAGAAGGTCATCGGTCGGCGCATCGGGGAGGGACTCCGGCGGCGGTAGCGAAGAGTCGGTAGCCGCACCAGCCGGTTGCGACGCTGCGTTAAGCGTGGTTTTGTGCCAGTGCTGCTGCAGATGTTTGGGGAAATATTGCGGGTGTAGATCGCTGATGTGAAGAAAGCCGTTTTTATTGATACCAAAATCGATAAATGCAGCCTGAATTGCCGGTTCTACATTGGTTACGCGCCCTTTGTAGATGTTTCCTACATGCAGATCATTACTGCCGCGTTCAATATAAAACTCTTCTAAAATACCCTGTGACAATATTGCAATTCGGCACTCATCGGTATCAACGGCGTTAACCAGCATAATGCGCCCACGCCGGTTGGGAGATTTGCTATGGGCGGAAGATGATTTTTCATTTGAAACGTCGGCGGCCAAATCAACTGATTGCGACGCGGGCAGCTCTCCCGATTCGTGTCCGGCGGCGGATACCTCACTCGTGGCTGCGGTGGAAGACCTTGCTGTGGCTTGACTGGATACCGGTGACAGGCCCTGATCCGAGGACGATCCATCGAGATTGGATGGCACCGCTCCAGGAACGTCGACTGGAACGTTCGCCATTTTCGTGGTCGGCCTGGATGATGAGGCCGAGCCGACATCCGCAGCTTGATTCCCTTGTGTGCCGTAGCCAGCCGATGAAGCCTCGCTTTGGCGAACCTGGCCTGATGGACGAAACTGCTGTCGGTACATTGTTTTGCCGCCAAAAGATCGTCGTCCAAATCGGCTGGTCAATTTTGCGCCCGGGCGAACCACGGGCCGAAGGCTTGCCGATTCTGGTCTGGAGGTGCCAGGCTTGACACCAACCGACGCGGGTGATAACGGCTCACGACGTTGTATGACGGGCGTTTGATTGGCGGCAGGTGGCTGCGACCGAGGTGCCGCCTGCGATGGATCGTGATCGGTTGCACGTGATTCAACCCCAGCAGCGGATTCAATTGGTAGCGGTGACTGCTGGCGTACCCCGGAACGTTGACCCACAGGCGCATGGTGCTGGGGCAGCTTCGCCGCTGGCGGGTTGATGAGAGCTGGTAATGACTGTTCGTCAGTCGATTTCGCCGCGGGGACCGATGCCACCGCAAGGGTTGAAGCATCGGGTGGGGTTGATACCACGGCGGCTTTCTTAACGGGCTTTGAGCTGCGTTTCCGCCCACCGGTAGGGCGAGGGCCCGGCGTTTTGCTCGATCGAGCATTGCCGGAGCGACTCCTGGGTCGGCTCGGGGGGCGGCGAGAGGGCTCCGCTGCATCTGGCCCGGGGACCTGCGACTGTGCACCGGATTCAACATTCAATTCTGGTAGACCCTTACCGTCCGCAGCCTCTGATGACAGGGGCGTTTCTGCGCTTGAAATAATTTATTTACCTCTTCTGCAATATTATGTACCCGCTTACACAAGCGATCTCTCAACCCGAGACGTCATTTTATCGGCTGCAGGCAGAACTGCCAAATACAGCCGGAGGCCCGAGAGTCTGTCCGGGTCATGGCGGTGAATGCGACACCGTAGCCGGAACAGGCTGCTGGATGATCAGGGCGAGCTGATTCCATAGGTGCGGAGCAACTTTTGGTACTGCTTATGGTAGTACTTGCCTCCAATAGTTGACCCATAAATAGCGACCAATGACTTCAACGTCTGTACTGTCTCTTTCTGGTATAAGTTGGCATGGATATTGGTGCGCATGAGATACAAATAGGCTTCCCAATAAACCGATGAGCCCGGCTCAAGCTTGGGAATGACCCGCACGTAAAGGCTGTGCGCCAAGCTGTAGTTGGGGATGGCATATGCCGCCCGGGCGCCGCCAATGAAGTTACCCAAGTCGCGGGGATTTTCCTTTTCGAGTTTTTTATAGAGGGCCAATGCCTGTTCCGGTGCGCCGGCGTAGATGAGTTCCTGAGCACGAAGCTGCTCATAAACATATATCTGCAGTTTATTTTTGGTGGGATCGCTCATCATTGAATTGATAAGTTGTTCAAGCAATGACGCCGCGTTAGCCGCCAGCGACTGCGACTTGGCCAGTTCCGTGTGGCGTAAGCGACGGCTCTCACGCAGGTATTGGCCAATAAGCCCTTTGATGACGTCGTCCGCGTTTTGGCTGGTCCCGGCAGCGTATCGCTTTATGAGCGGAAGAATGTCGCCGGTCTTGCCCAAGAGCTGATACTGCCGGATGCGGTAACGAAGAACAATACCTCGCTCGGCACTTGATAGCGATTTAGTAAGGCCATCGAGTTGACGCAGAGCTGTTCCGGCCAACCGCGGTTCCCGCAGTGGATCAAGTGCCGTGCTGGCCATCAGCATCAGGAGCCGGGGGCGATACGCACGTGTCTGTTTGAGAAGTGCCGCGGGAGTACCGGTCGGAGGGTGCTGCATCAAAGCCAATAACCGCTGCGCCGCATGAACCACTCTTCGTGCGGCGCTACGGGCATGGATTTGATTGCCGCTCTGGCCCATCAATTGAGCCAAATGCCGGGCATAAATGCGCACCAACTGATACTGTGCCTGAAAATAATGTGAATCTCCAGCCCCGATCGCAGCGAAATTCTTAGCCGCCCGGTTGTAATGCTTGGCTTGTTGAAGCGATACGGCGTAAGCGAAACGCCATTGTTTTTCGTGAAATGTGTGATACGCCATAGCAATTGCCTGCCGGGTCATATCAGTTACCGCTGCACTGACGGATGCAGCCTGATTGAGGGTTTGCAACTGCGAGAGAGCAATATTTAATACCGACCGGGCCTGCTTGCTGGATGGGTTCTGCCGGACAAATTCCAGATTCATTTGAGCGGCGGTTTGGATATCGCCCCGGGCGGCATAACAAATACCGGCGATGAGCTGCGCCTGGGCCCTGAGCGCCGGAGGGCCACCGGGCACCTTGAGCAAATATTCGGCGGCACTAAGGGCTGTTTTCACATTGGCTGGATTATTTTTCTGAGCGTTGATCCACGCAATAGCCAGCACCTGCACCGGCGCGAGTTTGCTCAAATCGGGCTTGGCCGGCAGCCCCATCGTGATATGGGTGAATATAAGTTCCTGATACTGCGGGGCCGTCGTAATAATATCCAGCAGGTGATACATCGCCTTGGCAACGGCCGCCTGCCGCTGGGCAGGCAGGTGAATGGAATTAGCCTTAGCGACGGCAATGCGATACTCCAGCAGCCTAAGCCCCATGCGGGCGCTGTTGGAGTCGAGTGTTTTATGCTGCGATAACCAAGAACTGAAATTGGTGGCTTCCCGCATAGCCTGGCCGTAATGCCCCCCACGCAGTTCAGCAACGACCAACTGATAGCGGGCCTCATAGACCAACCACGCCGGGCTGGGCGGCTTGCATGCCTGTTTCAATTCCGACACTGCGTCGGCTGTCCGACCCGCCCGCATATTGGCCTTACCACTGAGCAGCAACGACTGAAACTTGACACCATTGGAGGCCGGTCCAGTGGCCCACTGAGCTACGCCCTTGACGACCGAAAGCATCAATTCAGAACGCCGCCGGGAATTGTGTGGCAGCGACAAACCGCGGTAATAATCGGCGTATGCACCAAAATATTTAACCTGCGTAAGCCCCGCTTCTGCTTGTTCATAGGTGGTCTTATCCGCATGGCTGAAATGCGTAAGATTGTTCAAGCGGTCGATAGTAAGCTGATACTGACGTGCGGCCGCCGCCAGCAGTTCCTGCGATGTCTGAGCCAAAGGGGCTAATTGGATACGTGTACTCGCCGTGCCCGACCAGTATTCAATTTCATTAACGCTGGGAATGGCCAACTCAGAGAGAATAAATTTGGCACGGTTAATGAGCCAGGCCCCGCTTAATTGACTGCCGTCCTTCGCCAGCAGTGTGCGCACATCGGCGATATATTTTGTACTCATGCCGACACGCGTGCTGTACCGCTTGGAATATGTCGCCCAGTTATTTTCGACTTCGGCTACGCGATACAACCAATGCGCTGCGCCGCTGGAAGACTTCAATTTATGGGCAAATGCATGCGGCTTCGCCGCTGGCGTGTTGCCCGCAAGTTGGACCGAGAGCTGGTGGATGCTGACCGCGGGGACCGCAGCCACTAAGACGCCTGAAAACATGAAAATGCTGGCGAGCACGCCGGCTAAAATGCGGCGGCCGCCGGAACTGATTTGGCGGGTCGGATTTTTACCTTGGCCAGCCGATTGATCTGCCTGCTGCAGAACCATGATTACCCCTTTTGCGTATTGCCCTTATGTCGCCGTAAAGCATCTGAGACCATTGTGTAATTGCGTCCGGGTTTAATGGGTAGGCATACCAAATGCAACCTGGTGATAACGCGCGCGGACACAATCGGCGTACACCGTAATCACATCCCGGTACGGTACGCTCTGGTGCGGCTTAATTATAAGCTGTGTTTTTTTGCCGAGCGTCTTACGGCGCTTATTAAGCCATTGATACAGGCCGCCTTTGAGATTTTCAGTCTGAAAAGAACCGATAGTGGCCATGGTGTGATTGCCCCGGCGGTCCAGTTTGATGATCAGCTTGACCGGCGGAAACTTGGTGGTTTTCACATCACTAAATCCGCCACGGATGGCGGGTGTATTATTGGTTAAATACCAGACCGGGCTGGTGAAGGAGCTGCCCAGCATGAAAAATATGAGGATAACCATCACCACATCCACCATGGGGGTCATGTTAGGGCCCACATGCGTAGCCGAGTGCATACCAATTTTTGATCGTTTCAATGCCATAACAATAAATTCCCGTTTACACTCACCCTTGCCGCTGCGTCATGAAATGGACGCTGACGATTTTGGCTTTGGCACACGCCACCAGCACCGGGGCAATATACCGATACGGCGTGCTGACGTCGGCGCGGATCACGAGCTTCAAGTTTGGATTGTGGGATTTATATTCCCGCAGGACACTGGCCAGATTATCGTAGCTGTAATACTGGCCCCAGATATATATCCGCGGCCGCCCTTGATAGCCCTGGCCTCCGCCGGACCGCGGCACAATATTAATTATCAATTGGTTGCTCTGGCTGCCAATGGACTTGCCGGTAACGGTGGTCGGTATTTTAATACCTTTGATCGACGCTTTTTTGGCAATATGCCCGACCAGCAGAAAGAAGATAATCAAGCACATGACGACGTCGATGAGGGGCGTCACATTGACGTGCTCACCTTCCATCGGCTTAATACCGCGCAATTTCATGGATAACATTACCTCTTTAACGCCGATCCTGCGGAGAAACGCTTTGCCGTTCCATCCGCTCCGGAACAACCCCTGTCAAATGAATGCCTTACGACGCCGGTGTATCGGTGCGGCGAGGCACAGGGCGGGCCGACGGTTTACTCTCCTGCGTGGCAGCCGACGGCACCGCTGTTTTGCCATCGGGTAACCGCAGGGATTCGAGTAATTCTTCTGACAAAATGGATGCCCGCGTGACAATTTTATCAAGCCGGGTGCGGAAGAATCCGAATGCCACCAACGATGGAATGGCAACGGCCAAACCGCCAAAGGTGTGCCACAAAGCAGCCGCGATGCCAGCCGAAAGGTCGTTCACCTTGGCGTGCCCCCCCGTGTGATGCAAGGCATTGAAAGCCATGATCATACCCAGCACAGTGCCGAGCAGACCGACCAATGGGCCTATATTGCCGATGATATTCAGCATTTCAATTCGACGAAATAGATTGGCACTGTTTTCCGAGGCTGCATTTTCCAGGGCCTCACGCATGGCGGGGTAACCGAGGCTGGCCCGGCGTAAACCTGCGTCCAATGATTTACCAATGAATGAGGAATCCGTGGCGGTAAAATCGGTTAACTCTCTCAACTGCCGGGCGTTTATCAGCGATCGAATATGCTCAGCCGTATCAACTGGAGAAATTTTTGATACACGCAGGTGGATAGCAGCATCAATGATCAGGGCAATGCTGATGAGCGACATGGCGACCAGCACGCCGGCGACCGTCCAGTCCAACCCCATGAGGATGGGGCTGGGCCGGTAGACGCTCTGTGCCGCTGCGCCGGCAGCCGTTTGTGCCATGGCCGAGTGGACCATGACGGCCCCTGAGGCAACCAGCATGCCCGCCAGAAGCAGGATACGAAACTTGGACTTAGCATAGGAACTGAACATAAAGGGTCTCCAAAGTACTGAATATCAAATGCAAATTTTCACCGAAACCTATTATCGGCTGTTTCAAAGGCCTGGATGAGTGGGGCTCCTTACGTCGCCATCAGATCAGCCCCCCACCATCTTCCGCGAAATGAACTTGTATTGACCACCATTGAGCCGGGCAATTTTTTTAAGTAACTGCGCGCCAGCGCCCTTAGGGCTATGATCGGCATAGGCATACGTGTAGATATGCGTTGCATGATCCTTATTCAACTTGGCGATAAGCGTAATCAATTTGGGCTCGATCGCGCCGTTGGCGAGAAAATAAATAATTTCGGGGCGGAGTTGAAATGCCTGCTTGAATGGCGGCGCAAAGTACCGATATCGGTTCGTATTGGGCGGCCCCGGCTTCAAATTTTTAAGCTCCCGTCTCAGTATTCGCTTGTTGGCGTTGGTGGCGTGTGCAAAACCGGGCGCTAAAATCTGACTACGCTGGGCAAACACTATGACACCAAATCGCTGAAGCGGCACTAAGCGATCCACCGATCGCACCAGAGCACTTTTAATCTGGCCTAAACCCACAAGAAGGTTTCCACCCCGGTCGATGATGTAGACGATGCGGGTGGCATTACCCCCGCCGCTGCCCATAAATGCTGTCGGCGGACCGCTGCCCATGCTGCTTCCAGGCACACCAAACGTGGCTAAGGCCCCACCTTTAGACGTCCCTCCCTGCACACCACGGGCGATGAAGCCCAAGGAATGTTTGGCACTGCTGTTTAGCAGGCTCTTAACGGAGGTTTGCGACATGTGCGTATGGTGACTCATGAGCTGTTTCATGTCCTGTCGCACCTGCCGCAGCGGATTCTGCGATGCACTCTTGCTCATGTGGCCCGGATGCAATGAAAAAAGCTGGTTCATCGACTGGGGCACAATGATGGGGTGAGTTTTAAGCGGCTTTGGCCCTTTAACCGCAACGATGATAAACGCAATCAATAAGAACAGCGACAGATGGATTAATATGGACGCCATCCACGGAAAGGCCCGATCCAGCCATGCTGGTATCTCACTGCTGGTGGCGGCCGCTGCGTCGTCATCCGGTTCAGGTTCGAGGGGGGTGGGCTGCGGACCAGTCTGGCGTTTAGCACGCGCGGCGGCGGGATCAACATCGGCCTTAGACCGTTTGGCTTTTTTGTCTTTTACGGGGTCAAACTCCGCCCCCGATGCCGCCTGACTCATACTGTTTAAACCCTCTTAAGTTAAAATTCACCGCCGATGTTTGTGGAGGCCATCGCCTTATCCCTACCATTTGTATTACAAGCGGCATGCCAGAATGGATTGCGAGGCGGAAAATCGTTAATAATGGCCCCATTGGCCGATGTTCAGCTTTATTTCGCGTCTGGCAAAGGCTGTCTTTTTGTGTCATATTTGACACCGCCGTTTCTTTTCGCGACAAATTTGTCACAGGCGAAAAAGCTTTTCACCACTAGTGCTTTGTCACGCCTACAAATTAGGATTGATTGGCCGCAAGCGCCCCAACTGCAAGGAGCCAGCGGCGAAAACCGGGTACGTGTACCCATTGAGCTGATGCGACGCCGCAGGTGGGGCGTTTGCGGCCAACCCTGCGGGGCGGAGGCTAAGGGGCCGTGGTCTTTGTCGCTCGTCGTCAATGTATGTTCCCATACCCAATCCTCCTCGCTTCGCGCCCACAACCCCCTTAGCCCGGATATTTCATCAGTTTTAACTATTGGCGGTTCAACGACATTGGGTCGG
>DZDI01000053.1:0-8207 GCA_022730455.1 Phycisphaera mikurensis
AGCTGATGCGACGCCGCAGGTGGGGCGCTTGCGGCCAACCCTGCGGGGCGGGGGCCAAGGGGCCGTGGGCTTTGTCGCTCGTCGTCAATGTATGTTCCCATACACAATCCTCCTCGCTTCGCGCCCACAACCCCCTAGCCCACCGTCAATCCTAATTGGTAGACGTGACAGAGCACTAGAATGAAAAGGAAACGGAGAGCCTCCACAGGGAAGGCTCTCCGCGCACTATCAACTCACAAAACACCGATTAATCAGCGGTGTAATTTTACGACTTGGGCTTAAATGCCGACGCCAAGTAATCGATAACCTGCCAACGTTTATGACGGCTAAGTTTGTCTCTGAAGGCCGGCATAGGCGATTTGCCGTGGCTTAGTTTCCAGAAAATCGCCCCTTCGCCCTGCTTCCAGAAAGCGGCCTTGCGAAAATCGGCTGGCTTGACGCTTAAAAACGCACCTGCCGTGCCGTTGCCATTCCCATGCACACCGTGACACATGACACAATTGGTGACGAAAATCGACTTTCCGGCCGAGATATTGGCTGCCGTCATCTTGGTAGGATTTGTTATCTTATTGGCACGCTTAGGTGCCTTCCAAGCTCTTGCCTCACTGATGGCGGCGTGACGCGTGTTAACCCGCGCGAGTGCCAACGACCCGGCCGTTATTAAACCCGCCATAGCTAACGCCGCCGCTACGGCCTTCCGTTCCCTGCTGACATATTTGGTCATTTGAATGTCTCCTAACAGCTTGACACGACTGCTCAACACCCAACAACGCTTCGCCTTGTCCGAAGTGTATCGATCCACTTCGGAATTTCAAAGCGTCGTCACGCCTGCTGGCCATTCACGGCGGTCAGCAGGTGGTCAATTCTGCCATCCGACCACGTCGAACAGATGCCGCCGCATAGGGAAAATCCTTAAATTGCCTCCCGCACCATTGTGTCCGAGTCGCCCGATTCCTATGCTGATTACTGAAAGACAAGGAGCCTTAAATGCCTTTTGCTGCCGCCCGTCCCACTGGGAGTTTTTCCTACACCCGGGACGATTTTCCGCACTCGCCTCTGATTTTGTTTTATGAAATCACCCGTGCCTGCAACTTGCGCTGTCGTCATTGCCGTGCCGTCGCTCAGCCTCACCGCGATCCGCGTGAGCTTACCACTGACGATTCAAGGCGCCTGATCGCACAGGCGACGGAATTTCCCAAGCCGCCGATGATGGTGCTTACCGGTGGTGATCCGATTAAACGTCTGGATATTTTTGAATTAATAGATTTTGCCATTGAAAATGGCGTGCGCACCGCACTTACCCCGGCCGCCACACGCCTTGTCAACCTCGAGACGGTGCAAAAGCTCAAGGACGCCGGCCTGCATCGGCTGGCAATAAGTCTCGACGCCGCTGATGCCCTCACGCACGATCAGTTTCGTGGTGTACCGGGCAGTTTTGCCCGCACTGTTGACATCATGCACTGGGCTGGTGAATGCCAGCTTCCCTTCCAGATCAATACCACGGTCACCGCCGCCAATGCCCATCAGCTGGAGGCCATTCATGACCTGCTGAGGGAATATCGGCCCGTGCTCTGGAGCGTCTTTTTTCTCGTGCCCACCGGACGCGCTGCCGACATGCCGCGGGTGTCGGCTTTGGAGGCTGAGGTTGTATTTGACACGCTGCTGAAACTGACACGCCGCGGGCCATTTGCCATTAAAACCACCGAGGCACCACACTATCGGCGATTTTTTCTTGCGCGCTTCACCGAAACGGCAACCTCTCAATCCTCACAGAGCACTAGCCTGCCCGCCAGCCTGATCGGCACCAACGATGGACGTGGCGTGATGTTCGTCAGTCATATCGGTGAGATATATCCCAGCGGCTTTATGCCAATTGAGTGCGGCGTATTTCCTCGCGATTCCATTGTGGATATCTATCAGCATAATAAACTTTTCCAATCGTTGCGCAATCCCGACGCCCTTGAGGGCAAGTGCGGGCGCTGTAAATACCGCGACATCTGCGGCGGCAGTCGCGCCAGGGCATTCGGCCTAACGGGTAATCCGCTCGCCAGCGAACCGGATTGCGCTTTTGTATCTCATTAAATATTGCAGGAGTCATTCATTATGCTTAGCGTTTCCAATTTACTCTGCGACGTCGAAGCCGGGAATGAAAAACTTCGTTACGGTCATCGCACCATCGACGCCGACCCGCATGCAGTGCCCCGGCCAGTTGTGGTCTGGGCGCTTACCAAAGCATGCAATCTCCGATGCGTGCACTGCTATGCCAGCGCGGGTGCGCAGCCCGCTCCCAACGAATTGTGCCATTCAGAAGCCCTGGCGCTAATTGATGACCTGGCTCGTTTTAAAGTTCCAGCCGTGCTGATGAGTGGTGGCGAGCCACTCATGCGGCCTGATGTCATTCCGCTTATCGGCTACGCCCGCTATCGTGGTTTGGCCTGCACGCTGTCGACCAATGGCACATTGATTGACGATCCCATGGCCGATAGTCTTGCGGATGTCGGGCTCAAGTATGTCGGGCTAAGTCTCGATGGTGCGGCCGCCACACACGACAAATTACGCGGTGCTCAAGGGGCATTTGAACGCTCGGTGGCAGCCATTGACCGCTGTGTGCAAAGAGGGATAAAAGTCGGGGTCCGATTTACCGCACACGCCTTGAATATCGCCGACATGGACGGCATCTTTGATCTTTGTGCCCGGCATCATGTCAATCGGCTATGCATCTACCACCTTGCCTATTCCGGCCGTGGAGAAGGGATGCAGCGCGTTGACCTTACCGCCGAGCAAACCCGGCAAATGGTCGACAAAATTTTTGCCAAGTGCCGCGAGTTCCATTCCGCCGGAATTCCGCTGGAAATATTAACTGTCGATAACCATGCTGATGCCGCCTATCTGCTCATGCAGATGGAAAAAACCGCCCCCGACCGAGCGGCTGCCATCCATCAGCGCCTAGCGGGCACCGGTGGCAACCGATCTGGCTGCAATATCGCCGCCATCGACCCGGTCGGGAACGTCCATTACGACCAATTCTCGTGGCATTACAACTGCGGCAATGTGCGTGAAGAGCCTTTCAGCGAAATCTGGTCGTCCGCCCGCAATGAGCGGCTCGCGATCCTGCGCCACCGACGCCCCCACCTGCCGGATCGCTGCCAACAGTGCCGCTTTCTTGACGTGTGCAATGGCAACCTGCGGACCCGAGCGGAGGCGGCAACCGGCGATTGGCTTGGTTTTGACCCGGGATGCTACCTGACGGATGCAGAGATCGGAATCAGGCATCTGGAGTGCCTCCAAAACCATTAAAGCCAACAGCGGAGTGCACCTATTGGCCATCCATTAATAGCGGATACAAAGGTTGTCACCCGTAAGCTGCGGCGAGGGGGCGAATTCCCACCGACGGCCGGACGTCCATTGCCAATACCCCAACCTGCGCAAGGTGCCACTTCGGGCAAGCCTGAAATTTTAATGATAGCCCATCGCGTGCCGCACATAGTGCATGCTGCCGCAACGGCAAAGATGGCCTCAGGTGCGAATCGTCTGGCATTTACTTGCACGCAACCATCGGATCTTTGCGTCTTTCCGGTACAATGCGGGGCTTTGCGGCGCTGATTGAGGCGGCCCCTGCCGCACGGGCCGATTCGGCAAGTGACGCGGCAGGCGAAAGAAAGCCGCACCGGGAAAATGGCGAGAAATACATGGCCGAAAATACAGATTTTGATGTCGTCGTGGTTGGCGGCGGCCACGCTGGTGCCGAGGCTGCGTGGGCAGCGGCCCGTCTCCTGGCCGACGGTGGCCGAGTGGCACTGATCACCATGGACCCGCAGGCCATTGGCCGCATGAGTTGCAACCCTGCCATCGGTGGTTTGGCCAAAGGCCAGATGGTACGCGAAATTGACGCCCTTGGCGGGCTGATGGCGCACGCCATTGATGCATCCGGTATTCAGTTTCGTATGCTTAACGAATCCAAGGGAGCCGCCGTGCGCAGTCCACGCGCCCAAGCCGATAAATATCGTTACGCGCTGGCCGTCCAGCAACTGCTTCGGGATGGATGTCCGACTCTATCCATCATTACCGGCAGTGTGGAGGATATCATCACCGCTCCCTTAGTCGGCGATGCCAGCCATCACAGAATGGCCGTCCAAGGTGTGACATTGGCCGATGGTACCCGCCTGTCGTGCCGATGTGTCGTGATAACCACCGGCACCTTTTTGCGTGGCTTGATGCACACCGGCGAGCAAAAAACCGTTGGCGGCCGCGTGGGTGAACACGCCGCGGTGGGACTTTCCGGTGCCCTCCAGCGACTGGGCTTCGAATTGGGCCGACTCAAGACCGGCACGCCGCCGCGTATTGCACGCCAATCCATCGACTTTGGCCGCCTTGCTCCGCAGTTGGGCGACGATCCGCCCCAGCCGTTCAGCTACCTTTCCGGAACGCCGCATTCACCGCTGGCCCGGCAATTTCCACCTTTGCCCCAAGTGCCGTGCTACATCACATTCACCAACACCGTCGTTCACGACATCATCAGATCCAATTTGCATCGAGCACCTATGTACAGCGGGCAGATACTGAGCCGCGGACCGCGCTATTGCCCAAGTATTGAAGATAAAATAGTTCGTTTCGCCGATAAAACCCAGCATCAAATTTTTCTGGAGCCCGAAAGCCTCGACACCAATGAAATTTACTGCAACGGCATATCCACTTCCCTGCCGTCGGATGTGCAGCAGCAGATAGTTCACAGCATTGAAGGGTTGGAAAAAGCGGAAATATTACGTTTTGGCTATGCCGTCGAATATGATTTTTCGCCCACGCACCAAATTGATGCCGCCTTGGAGACCCGCTTAGTACGCGGGCTCTATTTTGCCGGACAACTTAATGGCACCAGCGGCTACGAAGAAGCGGCCGGACAGGGGTTGATGGCTGGCATTAACGCCGCTCGGCAATGCCGTGACCGCCCACCATTGATACTGCGCCGGGATGAGGCGTATATCGGCGTAATGATTGATGATCTGATTACTAAAACTCCCACCGAGCCGTACCGCATGTTCACCAGCCGGGCGGAATTTCGCCTTCAATTGCGGGCCGACAATGCCGATCAACGCCTCACACCTGTTGCAGAACGAATCGGCCTCGCAGAAACGCCTCGCTTAAGCATGCTGCAGCGGTTGATTGATGATATGACCTATGTGCGCGAGGTTCTTACTTCGGCCCATCTCAATTCCGGTCAGCGGGCCATGGACATGCTCCGGCGGCCAGATAAACCTTGGCCAACCCTGGCGGCTATGCCATGGAGCGATTCGCGGCTTGCAGAGGCCGTCGCCAATCCTGGGCTGGCTTCTGCATGGCGACAAGTTCAGACGCAGGTGCGTTATGAAGGGTACATACAGCGCGACCAGTCGGCGGCTCACCGAATGCATGAACTTGAAGCACGGGAGATACCAAGCCATATTGATTTTGCAGCCATAGCGGAATTGCGTAAGGAAGCGCGCGAGGCGTTGCATAAGTTTCAGCCGCGGACACTTGCGCAGGCATTGCGTTTAGAGGGCGTTACCCCTGCGGATTTATTGGTGCTCTCGGCTGTCATCTTGACACGCAAAGCACGCGGCCAGAAGTGAAGACAGCCTTTTCCACAGAATTGCAATAGTAAAAATATATTATTATAGTTTTACTGATTGGCTCAATTCATCACTGATACAATGCTTTCGGACGCTCTCACAGGTATTGCATGGGGCGCCGAATGGATGCCGTCTCGCCGCCTGTTTATTCAGGCAGGTAGAAATGACTGTGCCTATCAACGGAGTTGCCTGTAGCGCAGCTAAATTAAACTGCCAGCGGCGAGCGATCCTTGAATCGTTTCGCCGATATCTGCGGTTACCTGCACCAGTTCCTTTTTAAGAGCGTCCAGTTGGGTAAGTTGGTCAGGTTTCAGTTGAGATATTTCATGCACGATGTCATGCCAACGCTTATGCGATCTATAAATCGGAGTATCCTGCATATTTTGCGCAGCCAGGATTACAGCAAGTGGGCAGCGGTTGGCATCCCCAGCACGCTCTAGGCCAATGAGATCAAGATTATTGGGAATGGCATTGAGCATCAGCATTAAACGCGATAGGTGCTTGGCATACCAGCCATGCAGGGAGGCGGGGCTGCCACCGCTTGCTGGTTCATCCGCGCGCTTCTTCACAAATTGGTCCACCCAGGCAAGTGCGTCAGCGATCCTGATGGGGCGACAGATGCCGTACCCTTGTATGGATGCCCCGCCCAGGGTTTTTACCATGTCCAGGATGGTGTCGTTTTCTACTCCCTCCACGACACAGTGCATGCCTCGCTGGGCAGCCAGTTGTATAAGCATGAATACTACCGTGAGCTTATGGGGTTCAGAACAAAGGTTCCGGCATAGAAACTGGTCGATCTTGATCTCGTCGACGTCTATCATATTCAGTCGCAATAGTGAAGACTCGCCGCTACCGACATCATCCAACGCAATCCGTAATCCAGAATTCCTCAGACGGTGCAGGTGAGACACCGCCGTATCAGTGTTGACTGACGATTCGAGTACCTCCAGCGTAATGTCGCCGGGATCAATGGCGTATTCGTTAATCACACCCATGATTTTGTCGAGTATCGCCGGGTATTCAAATGATTCCACCGGCAAATTGACGCTGACCCCGTAACGCTGGCCGGCTGGCCTTTTACGGATGAACGCACAGGCTTGGCCCAAGCCGCCGAGGAAAAGATCCAGCAGGTGCCGTGCGCCGAATGCGGGAAGAAACAAGCCCGGAGCAATCAGCCGCCCATCATCATCCACCAGTCTTGCTAAGGCTTCAAATTTGACGATTTCCCGGTGGGCCACATTCACAATCGGCTGGAAGACCATTTCAATCCGGTTTTGCTTGAAGATATCAAGGTAGTGTGCGCGTTCCGGTTTCGTCGGACAGTGCAGCCCGCTCGTTTGCCGGAGTCGATTCAGACTCATGGCCAGTTCGTGGGTCAACAACATAAAAAAGAGACGCTTGTCTTCCGCACCAAAATAATTGGGATAGTGTGAACACAACACCAGTATTCGATCCACCGTGCCGTGATCGCGAAATATGGGCAGCGCGGCTATCGCGCCCTTTTTGGGTGTCGAGAGGCCAATCTTGCCCATGGGTATACGACTAAGCCAAGCAGGCTGCAGCGTGTGTTGTACGTTAAACAACGTGCTATACTGGTCAAGCAGTACCGTACCGGAAAACTCCCCTTCGCCATACTCCAACGCAGGACTACCGGCATTCTGTACATTAAATAAACTGACACCGCAGAGTGTTTTTTTTCCTTCGAACGCCGTTGCGACGAATTGCTGCATCAGATCGGCCACATTCGCTTTGAGTTCAAGGTGTTGTCCTATCTCACTGAGAATTTTGATGCGCTGATCCGCGATATGCCAAAACGCATTGAGTTGACAGGAGAGATTGCTTTCAAACCGTTGCTGCAAAGAGAGCAGCGACTGTGCATCAGTCTGCATTTCCGGTAAATGATGAAGAATCGATTGTACATAAATCTGAGAGGCATCCACCAGACTTGCAGGCGACACGCTCACCAAATTATAAATTTCGCCCACCTTTGAGGCTATTGCCCGATGCTCAATCTCCGGGAGATCAGGTAATGCCATCTGTTCCAGATACGCGACCTGCGATGAAACCAGATGGGCGCGCTCTACCGCCGGCAACTCATCCAATATCAGCAAGCCCCGCTTGGAAAGTTCATGATAAAAGTGGCAGACGATTTCTGCGCGTCGCGCCACGATCAAGTCACGGTATTTACTCAATCCTGTTGAGTTGGCTGTGTGGTATGCATGGTTTGTTCTATCTGGCATAAATCAAGACGCAGCGTCCGATGTAAAATATAAAATAATTTGAATAACTGTTCACGGCCTTGATGAAACCACACACGGTTCGTCTGGCAGATTGGTTGACAGCGTTTGGCTGCGCCAATTCAAAGGTGGCAGGTGGTTGACAGGTTTGTTCAGGAATTGCCATCATTATTTTGCCTTGCCCAATGTACATCATCCGGATCATTTTGTCGGTCAGATCGTGTGGCTTGCTGCAACCAAATATCAAACTTGTTTATAGGGCCATGTTTGTAAGTATATCATTCACAACAGCATCGGTTCGGGTTTGGATGGCCTGACCAGCGGGCGGGGCGTAAACGCACCTGCCCTGGGGATCGCTCTGGGT
>DZDI01000053.1:8307-17706 GCA_022730455.1 Phycisphaera mikurensis
GGCGTAAACGCACCTGCCCTGGGGATCGCTCTGGGTAGTAGCTCAGCTTCCAACCTGAATTTCTCTTCGCTATTGGAAGCGGTATCACTTTATTATATTGCAGTTATGTGATGCGCATTTATCCCCCGCAGCAAACCATCATGTGCCCGTCTAAGCCGCGCCAGCCCAACAGGCGGACGGTTGCATCACGGGTTGATCTGCAACACAATTGGCCCGGGAGTTGGTGCCGGTGACAAATAGCTGGTTGAAACTCGGCGTCGGTGGGGCACTTCTATGTGGCTTGCTTCTGGCACTGATGCTGCTTGCGATGGGCCGCGAACCTCAAGTCCCCATACGTCAATTACCGCCCCCGCCTCCTCTGAAGTTTCCACTTAGCCATCTGCCTGCGATCCGCGGTTTTTGTATGCTATTGGATAACCCCAAGGGGTATGCCGCCTATCGTCGGGCGCTGCGGCGGCTGCATCAGATGGGGTGCCGTTGGGTTGATGTTGTCATCAATGCCCGGCAGCAGAATATTAAAGCTATGCGAATGACGTTTCTTAAATCGGCCACGCTGAGTCCGCCACGAATCAGGAAGCTACTGCGCTACGCTCACCAACTTGGCCTCCGCACCATGTTGATGCCGATTGTGCTGCTGGATCATGCCACGGGTGATCAATGGCGAGGCGCGATACATCCAACCAACTGGCCCGAATGGTTTGCCAGTTACCGACGGTACATCGTTACGATTGCGGGGTGGGCACAACGCTGCCATGTCGCTATTTTTTCGGTCGGCAGCGAATTGATTTCATCGGAAAAATTTACCGGCCAATGGGACCGGCTGATCGCGGCTGTTCGGAGGGTTTACCACGGGAAATTAACTTACAGCGCCAATTGGGATCATTACACCCGCGTAGGTTTCTGGCATCGGCTCGACTACATTGGAATGAATTCCTATTACGATCTGGCCCGACGTAACCAGCCCCCTGTGCAGCATGTTATGGCCCGGTGGATACCGATCATGGCCCGCATGATGCGGTTTTCGCAGACGGTTGGTAAGCCTGTCCTGATTACGGAAATTGGCTGGGATAATTTGCAAAACACACTTCGCAAGCCTTGGGATTATGTGGGTGTGGGCAAGATTGATCCGCAGGTTCAATTGATCGCATACGAAGCGTTTGTGCGGGTTTGGCGCGATCTGCCAGTGAAGCATTTTGCAGGGGCTTTTATCTGGGAATGGTATCCGGGGTCAAAACCGACCGATTACGGCAGTTACTCGCTTCAAGGCGAACCCGCCCTTAATCTGGTAGAACATTGGATCAGTGGCCGCTGACAGGCGTACGTCGGTGGGCGAAATGACTGATCAGCCGGGCGGTCAGGTGTATCCTCCGATGCGGCGGCATGAAGAACGTTTGTTGTTGAAGGTGGATATGAAGCGCAGCAGTTATTGTGGGCAGGTGACCCAAAAGCAAATCGGCCAAATCATCACCCTGTGTGGATGGGTAGCATCTTACCGCGACCATGGAGGTGTGGTATTTGTGGACGTGCGCGATCGCACTGGCATTTGCCAAGTCGTGTTCCGACCGGAGACCGGCGATGTTTATGAACTCGGCCGCGGTTTGCGGAATGAGGATGTAGTCATTGTCAGCGGTGAATTGGTAAAACGGCAGGAGGGGGCGATTAATCCGCGCATCAGCACCGGTGAGGTGGAAGTTCTGGCGGCGAATGCCACCGTATGCAATAAGGCCGACCCGGTGCCCTTTTTACCAGGCGGCCACGAAACGGTCAGCGAAGACATCCGGCTAAAGCATCGTTACATTGACCTGCGGCGTCGGCCGATGACCGAAGCGCTGATGTTTCGTCATCGGGTGACCAAGGTGATGCGGGACTATTGCGATGAGCATGGATTTTGGGAAATAGAAACACCGATTTTATATAAAAGCACCCCGGAAGGGGCGAGGGAATTTCTCGTGCCATCGCGGTTGAGTCCGGGTGATTTCTACGCTTTGCCGCAAAGCCCACAACTTTTTAAACAAGTGCTGATGGTGGCGGGCATGGATCGGTACATGCAAATTGCCCGCTGTTTTCGGGATGAGGCGCTGCGATCGGACCGCCAGCCAGAATTTACGCAGTTGGATTTGGAGATGAGTTTTGTTGACCGGGAAGATGTCATTGAACTGGTGACGGGCCTGATCCGGCGGTTATGGCGTGAACTGCTGCAGGTAGAGCTGCCGACGACGTTTCCGCTTATGTCGTGGCGCGAGGCGATGGATCGTTTTGGTGTCGATAAGCCCGATACGCGTTTTGGCATGGAACTTTGCGATGTAAGTTCCCTTGTGGCGGAGTCGGAATTTGGCGTGTTCAAAGATGCCGTGGCAACCGGCGGGTGCGTCAAAATGATTGCGGTACCCGGAGGCGGGACGCTAAGCCGCAAACAGCTTGATGAACTAACGGTCGAAGCCAGGCAATTTGGCGCCAAGGGGCTCGCATGGATCAAGCTGGAAGGCGACGCGGGGGCGGGTCTGATGAGTGGGCCGATTGCCAAATTTTTGTCTCCGGCCATTCAGCAGCAACTGCGCAGCGCCACAGGTGGCGCCGGCGGCGATTTGCTTTTGGCGGTGGCTGATAAACAGGAAACGTGTTGGCGGGTGCTGGGAGAACTGCGAATTAAGCTGGCCCATCAACTTGGTCTAATTAATGATCATACATGGAATTTCCTATGGGTGATCGATTTTCCTGGCTTTGAAAGGGACGAAACCACCGGCAAGATTGCTGCGCGGCACCACCCGTTTACTGCGCCGCTGGACGATGATTTACCCCGATTGGAGACGGATCCACTCACTGTCAGAGCCAAGGCGTACGACTTGGTCCTTAACGGAGTGGAAATTGGGGGCGGATCCATTCGTATTCATCAGCGTGAGGTGCAGTCGCGGATATTCTCTCTGCTGGGAATTTCTCAGGTGGACGCTGCGAAGAAATTCGCGTTTTTGCTCGATGCCCTCCGCTTTGGTGCTCCTCCCCATGGGGGCATTGCGCTGGGCATGGATCGGCTTATCATGCTGATGTTGCGGCGGCCCAGCATTCGTGAGGTCATTGCCTTTCCGAAAACGCAAAGTGGAACCGATCTCATGACGCAGGCACCATCCCCGGTTGAGACGGCACAGTTGCTTGATTTACACTTGGCGGTTGTCGGCCTGCCATCGCACGGAACGACGGGCTCAAAGCTAGGCGCCACCGGCAGCAGCGCGTAAATCCAGTAGACTGTGTTAAGTGAGTAGCCCGGCGGAGAACCTTAATCGGGTACGAACCTGGATGGGTGGATGGCGGTGGTATATACCGGCATTGAAGCGAAAGATGAGTTTTGATCCATGAGCATAAATCAATCCCGAACCAAAATTGTTATCACTTTGGGCCCGGCAAGCACCAAACCCGATGTATTTGCGGAACTGGTTAAAACGGGCGTAGCCGTCATACGGCTGAATTTTTCACACGGCACGCTGGAAGAGCGGCAGCAGTTTTTGAAGACCGCACGAAGCGTCACTGACACTCCATTGGCGATTATGGGGGATCTGTGCGGGCCGAAGATTCGCCTTGGGCCTATCCGCGATGGCGGTATGAATATGGCTGAGGGCGAGATCTTAACCATTGAGCGATCACCGTTGACGGGCGGTGCGGGTGTCGTATCGAGCAATTACGCAAGTTTAGTGGACGATGTGGAGGTGGGGCAGCGGATACTGATTGATGACGGCCTTATCCGCGCGGATGTCGTGGAAAAACTGCGGGATTCAGTCCGATGCCGCATTACCGCCGGCGGGCGGATCGGATCCAATAAAGGCCTGAATTTACCGCATACGAAATTGGCAATTTCAAGCATTACCGAAAAGGATTGGGGGGACATTGATTGGGCCATCGAACATGAATTAGATTATCTGGCGTTGTCGTTCGTCCGTTGCAGCGAAGATCTGATGACCGTTCGGCGGTATCTCGATCAGAAGCGGTCTAATATGCATCTGGTGGCCAAGATTGAAACTCCGCAGGCGGTGGATGAAATCCACAATATCCTTCAAGCCGCAGATGTGGTGCTGGTGGCGCGTGGCGACATGGGGGTGGAGATGGACCTTACCCGTGTGCCGCTGATACAAAAAAATATTGTTCGTGCCGCGCATGAGGCGGGTAAACCGGTGATAGTGGCAACGCAAATGCTGCAGAGTATGGTGGATAGCCCCACCCCCACACGTGCGGAAGTTTCGGACGTGGCCAACGCCATCCTGGATGGGGCCGATGCCGTAATGCTTTCGGGCGAAACGGCCGTAGGAAAATATCCGATTGAGGCGGTTCGCACGATGCGCGACATCGCCGACAAAACCGAAGATTACATCGTGCGACAGGATATTCTTACCGAACCCCCGCGATTGCTGCAGATGAGTTATCACCGTACAGCGGCGGTGGCACATGGGGCCTTGGCCATAGCGCGCGATGTCAATGCGCGGCTGGTGGTCGTATGGTCGCAGGCTGGCGGATCGGCGCGGTACTTGTCGAAAAATCGCTTTCCAATGCCCATTGTAGCGCTCAGCACCGATGAGGCGGCTGTGCGACGAATGAGCATGTATTATGGGGTGTTGCCAACGCGGGCCGACATCCCGCAATACTTTGATGATTTGCCTGCGATGGTGGACAACCTGCTGATTGCCAAAGGCTGGGCGCAGGTGGGAGATCGGGTGATTATTGCCGCTGGGTCGCCCTTGGGAACGGCCGGTGCAACAAATAGCTTAAGTGTCTATACAATCGGTGAACATGCAGGTTAAATCTCGTTTATGGCAGATGTGGAGGGTGTCAGCCCTGCATATGCGTCCTGGAAATGGAGAAAAAATGCGGGGGCTGTGGCGTATTTCGACCGGAGCATGGCTGCTGCTGGCTACTTGTGCGGTGAGCGGGTGTGGAAGCCGGTATAACTATCCACACGGCGATCCTGGGTGGCATTCGCCTCACTACCACATGATTTTTGGGGCCCTTCAACCGGTAGGGCGGCAGAGTCTGGCTGTTGAATATGCCCCGGGCAATGGGCCTGACCCTTATCATGGAGAATTGATCATCACGCCGCGGGCGGCGATGACGGGTTTTGCTACCGGTGAGATGGTTCTGCTCCATGGCGAGGTGATTCACACCGCGGCAGGTCCAAAGTACTATGTGAAAAGCGCAAAGTTGTGGTTGGGCGTGGGTCGGCCGAGTTATCTGACGCGGTGATCCGGACGCTGTCCCGCTGGTATCGCTTGCCGCCGGGCCAGTCGCCGATTCTAATAGGCTGGTTTGATGGATAACCGTGGGCGGCAGACGGTGCCTGCGGTTAATGAATCATAATAATTGCAGGCGTTTTGATCCGGAGGTTTTGGATATGACGATGAAACCGAGAATCGCTGTGAAATGGTTAATTGCATCTGCGATAACGGTGGGCGTGCTGGCAGTTGCCCCCATTGTGACGGCCAGGCGTCTTGCCCCGCAGCCCAAATTGTTCAGCCGGAGCTGGCAGATTAAATTTGTGTGGCACACGCCTGCGCGGTTGTTCCATATGGGCGGTGCAGGCCGCAATGCCCGATTGCAGAAATACTGGTTTTTGACGTACACCATCATCAATAACACCCGCCGCGATTTATATTTCACACCATCTTTTAAAATGCGTCTGGATAACGGGCGGCTTATTGCACCGATGGTAGGCATTACTCCCGATCTCTACCGGTCGGTTAAGCGTGCCACGGGCAATCCATTTTTAGTCAACCCTGATTTGGTTTCCGGCAAACTGCTGCAAGGTGCGGATAATGCCAAAGATTCATTCGCCATTTTTAGCCGCGTGCCATCAGGCATCCGTGGATTTAAGGTTTTTGTTTCCGGGCTCTCCGGCGAAACAGCCGTGCAGAAAAACCCGCTCAACGGCAAACCGGTCGTGCTGCGTAAAACACTGGTGCTGGATTTCCATATTGCAGGACATGCGGTCAACATAACGCCCAAACCGATATTGGTTAAAAAATATTGGGTGATGCGTTAAACTCTCCCGATGTGCCCGCACGGGCAGGACTTTTAAATCCCGCTCCGTGCTGATAACACCGCTTTGCCTTTGCCCGGACCAAACTGGGTTTGCTGGATGCGAACAACCCATTGAGGTGTTTCGGTCAGGTAAGCCTGTAAGAACTTCTCTCTCCGGGCATAATAAAAAGCCATCGATCCCTGGCATACAAGTCCGAAAGCCCCAACTGAGCCGTAGGTGACGTACAATATCAACGGTATCACAAAATCGACTTGACCGATACTGCCCCCGGTTCCCCCGCCGATTATCGGCCCCAGCACGTGATTGACAGCCCCGATTTCCGATTTGTTATGCAGCGCAACCTGCAACACCCACCAACCGCTGATCACAACAAACATGGCACCTAAAAGCAGTTGATTGATCATGAGTTTTTTAAATACACCCGGCCGAAGCCGGCGGATATTCTTCTCTCCCCAGTATTCCACCAAGCCGGAGGCAATCATCCATAGCCCCATGATGGTACCCGTAAAACTGAATCCTGCACCCGCGACAAACTGCGGTACAGTGGTGAAAACACCAAAGACCAGCAGCCCCACATAGGCGCGGTGCGCAGCTTTGGCGGCACGGTGAAATTGATTCAATTGCATATTGGCTTCGCCAAGGACGACGAGCTGATCTTCCGTAAGCGGACTTGGCTGCGTATTAGACGGGGATGAATCAGACATTCCGACCGCCTGTCCTTTCACCACAATGCACTTCATTGGGCCTGCGAACATGGGCACCATTGGGTACGGCGGACTCGCGTCCGGCCTTCCAGCCCCATCTTAGGAGAAATAATTTTGTATACAACCCAACCGCCGAAAGGCGGGCGGCTTCCGGTTTGCCTGGCTCATCGATGAGAACAAAACGAACGGGTGTTATTCCCCAGCAACCTGTCTATTTCTCTATTCCGAAAAGAACTCTTTTTCGCGGCTGGCCAGTTGCGTTTTCAATCGTGAAATAATACTTGAATGCATTTGGCTCACACGTGATTCCGACAACTCCAATGCGTCGCCAATTTCTTTCATGGTGAGTTGTTCGTAATAGTACAGATACAGAATCATTTGCTCGGAGCGTGAAAGCCCGCGTGAGATAAGCTGCTTAAAATCACGGCGGAACATTTCATCCAATGGGGATGGCGCGGCTTTATCCGCCAGGATGTCCACTTCGTGCACATCGCGCGACCCGTCTGATTCAAAATACTTTCGCGATAAACTCACCTGTGAAACGGCCTTGGAGTCCTTGAGCATCTTATCAAGCTCATCTTTGGGAACTCCCAGGTGGGTGGAGAGTTCATCATGCGTAGGCGATCGGCCAAGCTTCATTTCGAGCTGTCGGGTGGCTTGGGCAACCTTGCCTGACCGGCTTCGCACCAGTCGTGGCACCCAGTCCATGTTTCGCAACTCGTCCAGAATGGCACCGCGTATGCGCGGTGCGCAGTAAGTTTCAAATTTAATGCCACGACCGGGATCAAATGATTCGATCGCGTCTTTGAGACCGAAACTCCCGGCTTGGATGAGATCATCAAGTTCCACTTCATCCGGCAGTTTGGCAAAGATGCGCTCGGCGTTGTACCTGGCCAGCGGCAAATATTCCATCATGAGCAGATTACGAAGAGCCTCGGTCGGATGGGCCTTGAAGCTCAGCCAGACTTCGTTGATATCCTGTTCAACGGCTGTAGTGGTGGTTTTCATTTTAGCCATGCGGGTCACTCCTTGACCATTACCTGCTTCGGGCGACTCTACACCGCGATGCCACTTAATCGGTCACTCTCACCTCATACCATGTCGTCGGCGTCATTGACGCTGATGTTATACCTGATGCTGCACAAAGCCGTGGTCGCGAATATTTGCCAGCATACCGACTCCATTCGATTACCCGGCGCGGGTCAAATCAGACCCTCATCAAAATGTCCAACGTCATATCGGCCCGCGAAACATCTGCTCGGCTTGTCCCCGGCCTCACCGCCACGCTCCACCTTGCCAGCGACGCCAAATGAATAGCCAAGCCCATTGTCAAAATGCGTTCCGATAAAAACGCAATTTCGATGCAATAAATTCTAACCACCAAAAATAAAATGGCAAGTGCATGAAAAATTTTTTGATCGATGATGGTCACCTCAGGTCGGTTGCTGGAATTTGCGAATTACCATCTTTTACCTAAGATGGTGATGAGACGAGGTGCAGCGGATGAGATCCCAGCCTCATCGCCAGTCAAGTCGGCGCGGCTGCCGCTTGGCCGATTATTGGAACCTGACTTTTGAAGGAGTCGTTTTATGCCACTTATGACCAGCAAACCGATGTTTGATCTTGCGTACGATGGCGGCTTCGCCATCGGAGCCTTTAACGTAAATAATATGGAGCTCGCCCAGTCGATTGTCGAAGCATGTGCCAAAGAAAACAGCCCATGCATCCTCCAGATATCCAAGGGTGCCCGCAAATACGCCAATATCCGCTATCTCAAGGCCATCATTGACGCGGCTGTTGAGGAATACCCCCATCTTCCGATTTGCGTGCATTGCGATCATGGTGATACGGTTGAACTTATTAAAACCTGCATTAACGATGGCTACACCAGTGTGATGATTGATGGAAGCCACCATCCCTTTGAAGAAAATATTCGTTTGACCGCCGAGGCAGTGAAAGTGGCCCACGCTGCCGGCGTGGTGGTCGAGGCGGAACTCGGCATGCTGGGGGGCATTGAAGAAGATGTCGTGGGGCTGAGTGCCGAGGAATATGAAAAAAATGTTGAACAGTTTCTGACCGATCCGCAGCAGGCCGCTGAATTCTGCAAACGCACTGGCTTGGACTCGCTGGCGGTTGCCATTGGCACCAGCCATGGGGCATATAAGTTCAAGCACGAGGCCAAGCTGGCCTTCGGACGTATAGAAGAAATAATGAAAACCTGCCCCGGCATCCCTCTGGTGATGCATGGCAGCAGTAGTGTGCCGCAGGAGTTTATTGATCTAGTCAACCAATACGGCGGCGCCATGCCCAATGCCAAGGGTGTACCGGAGGATCAAATCGCCATGGCCGTGCGCAAGTACGGTGTCTGCAAGGTGAATATTGACACCGATCTGCGGCTGGCAATGACCGCCAAGATTCGGGAAGTCTTCGCCACTAAGCCGGCCGAGTTCGATCCACGCAATTACCTTGGCCCGGCCCGGGATGCCATTGTTGGCATGGTACGCCGAAAACTGCATATGCTTAACAGCGCCGGCAAGGCGGAAGCCATTGTCACACACTGGAAAAAGATTGGCTCGCCGCTACCGACTTACTACACCATGAAGAAGGCCGGCTAGTGCTTGGTCACGCCTACCAATTAGGATTGATTGGCCGCAAACGCCCCAACTGCAAGGAGCC
>DZDI01000191.1 GCA_022730455.1 Phycisphaera mikurensis
CGCCCGATACGCCCTCGTCGCCGCTTCTTGATGCCCGCCAAAATTCGTGCCGTCGCAGTCCCTGTTATTAATGGAGCTCGCGCCTGAATTCCATGGCCACCCGCCATTTTACTTCATTCATCGACGGGCATCTGCTACCCAAAAGAGCCTGCATGGAAGTGACCGGTCGGGAAAGACCGCACGGGTTTATTAAATCGAAATATCGGAGGTCCGTCGTCACGTTAAGTGCAAGTCCGTGAAGCGACGTCCACCGCCGTAATTTGACGCCCATGGCACAAATCTTACGAAGACGGGTCTGTTGATCGGCGCCGGATGTGACTGCTGCCATATCCGGACTTCCACTTCCGCCTGGCGGAACATCCACCCATACGCCTGTGGCACAGGCGTCGCGGCAGCCTTGGATACCGGCTGGTGCCAAGGTCTGGATGACAATTTGCTCCAGCAGTCGCATATATGCCGATAAGCCCAGATTATAGCGGCGCAGAGGAATAATCGGGTACACGACCAGTTGGCCGGGACCATGAAATGTGATATCGCCGCCGCGGTCGCTCTGCACCACATCCACGCCGCGCAGCGCCAGCGTATCGGCATCTGCGAGGAGATGATCGGTCGAACCGGGCCGCCGCCCGAAGGTTATCACCGGCGGGTGCTCGACGAGAATAATTACACCATCGGGATACTCACCCTGTAATACTTTTTCATGATACGCCAGTTGGCTGGTCCACGCCGCGCGATAATCGCATACTTGCAGGTCAATGACAGGCAGACTCTGCATATCCACCGATGATTGATCCATAGGGTTTTCATCCCGTGTATTTTCAGGCATTTCCCGGCGGTGTGACCGATGGACGCGACCGGCTTCCGGGTGCAATGAGTGCGCCCTTTCGTCCGACGGCTCCAGCCGCCAATGGTGATGTAACTTTTACCTTGCCGCAATCGACCGCCGCCAACGTGGGAATCGCGATACGAATGAGTTCGTCAACATTGCTTACATATTGGATGGCCATACCTTTAAGCGGCGGCTTGATTTCGGCCACATCTTTTTCGTTTCGTTTCGGCAAGAGTGCCACTTTGATACCGGCACGGTGAGCGGCAATAAGCTTTTCTTTCACACCGCCAATCGGCAGCACCAATCCACGCAGTGTGATCTCGCCGGTCATCGCCACCTCAGGGCGGACCGCCTGCCCGGTGAAAAGGCTCACGAGGGCGGTGTACATGGAAACACCGGCCGATGGGCCATCCTTCGGTACAGCACCCGCCGGTACATGCACGTGGATATCAGATTTACTGAACTCCGCCGGGTCTAAATTGAACCTGTCACTGCGACTTTTGAGCAGCGAGAGTGCCGCCTGAGCCGATTCACCCATCACGCGCCCAATCTGTCCCGTGATGGTCATGCGTCCCTTACCCTGCATGCGGCTGGCCTCCACGAACAGGATGTCGCCGCCCACCGGTGTGTATGCCAGTCCGGTCGCAACGCCAGGTACGGCTGCGCGCAGCGCCAATTCGCTTTCAAATTGGACGGGCCCGAGATATTGGTATAAATCCTCCGGTTCCACCACGCAGACGGGCGTATCGGCAGGTATCTTCATATCCATCGGCGCCTCACTGCCGGTTGAAGGCACCGCTTTAGAATCAGTTTTGGCAGCAGGCTGCGGTTGTGTGCTGGCGGCGGATTTTACAGGTGGCTTATCGTCCGGCGGCGCCGCGCTGCCACCAATGACAATGGGTGGGAGCGTTTCAGCAATTTTGGCCGCCACCCCCCGCATCACCGCCGCGATATTACGGCTTAAACTTCGCACTCCAGATTCACGGGTATAGCCTTCAACTATTGATTTAACAGTAGCGGCGGGAATCCGGCAGTGCTGGCTGGTTAGTCCATGCTCCGCCAGTTGCTGAGGAACCAGGTAGCGGGCGGCGATCTGCAATTTATCGGTCAGCGTGTAACCCGCTATTTCAATAATTTCCAATCGATCACGCAGGGCATGAGGAATTGGATCGATGGAATTTGCGGTGCAGATAAAAATGATATGGCTTAAATCAAAAGGCAGACTCAAATAGTGATCCTGAAAGATGTGATTTTGCTCGGGGTCCAACACCTCGAGCAGGGCCGATGCAGGATCACCACGAAAATCGCTGCTGAGTTTATCAATTTCATCAAGCATCATGACGGGATTACGGCTGGCGCATTTTCGTAAACCTTCAAGAATGCGGCCGGGGAATGCGCCGACATAGGTACGGCGATGCCCGCGGATATCCGCCTCATCCCGAACACCACCGAGGCTTAAACGGAAAAACTTACGCCCCAAGGCCCGCGCAATAGATTTACCCAAACTGGTTTTACCCACACCCGGCGGCCCGACAAAACAGAGAATAGATCCGCGCCCCGTCGGGTTCAGTCGTCGCACCGCAAGAAATTCCATGATCCGCCGCTTGATTTTCTCCAAATCGTAATGGTCTTCATCCAATATGGCACGGGCACGTTTGAGATCAAAGTGATCCGCCGTGTCGACCGACCAAGGCAAGGCCGCTACCGTTTCCAGATAGCCACGAATCAGCGAATATTCGGGTGATGCCTGCGGTATGCTGGCGAGCCGATCCAGTTCACGGTCAACCTCCTCCTGCACGCCCGGCGGCAATTTAGCAGCGACGATTCGCTCACGCAGACGGATGGAATCGCGCAGTTCGGAATCTTCGTCGCCGATCTCTTTCTGAATGGATTGCATTTGCTCACGCAGGAAATATTTTTTCTGCTGCTCGTCGATGCGTGATCGGGCATCGCCGCGAATTTTATTAATGAGATCCATCATCTCAATACGCCGGGCTATCTGTCGCCCCACTTCATCCAGGCGCTGATAAATATCGTTTTGAGCCATAAGCTGCTGTTTAGCGTCGACCGGCTGATCCAACCGCTCGGCCAGAAAATCGGCGAGGCTCGCGGCACCCTTGATTTCGTTGAGCATGGCTGCCGCTTCCGGCGGAATGTCGGGTGATATCTCGATGAGGCGAATGGCCGCGGTGCGTACGGCTTCAAACAACAAGTCTAATTTTTCTTCCGAGGCGCCGGGGACATCGGGCACCAGGCGAACCGGGGCACTGAGTATCGGCTCCTTGGTGATATCGTCGCTGATGGCCACGCGTTCAAAACCATTAAACATGGCGCTGGCATTTTGTTCACCATCGGTAAATATTTTCAGCACAAGGCCCAGCATCCCCACACTATGCAAATCACCCTTACCGGGGGAAATGATCGCCGGGTTTTTTTGCAGTACGACGGCCACGAGCTGTTCGGTTTCACTGGCGTATTCTAAAACGCGCCGCGCCTCATCAGTACGAATGTTGATTCGCACAGGCGATTCTCGAAAGGCTACCACATCCGCGGTGGCCAGTATCGGCACCCTCTCGGGTAGCGTGACCATTTCACCTTTCACCGGATGGAAAAGCATTTGAGCCGGCGGAACCGGCTGCTCAGGTTTGGGTGAAGTGGGGTCAGGGGCAGATGTCTCTTGCGTCATATTGAAAAACGAATCACCTTTCTTTGCGCACTCTTTTATAACCGCATGCCGCGGCAAACCCGCCGCTTATATTTTATCCCACTACATCGTTGCTGCCGAACGCTCGTCGCCAACCTGCGATTAACTGCACCATGCGGGAAAATCAAACGCGGTCAGTTTTTCCGGCACATCGCAGCCCTGCTATTACATGGACTGGGAGTCTGTCCAAGTAATAGCAAGCCCGCGACGGCATGGATTTGGGCGGGCATCAAGAAGCGGCGACGAAGGCGTATCGGGTAAATGTGATACGCCGAGGAAACCGCGCCGCAGAGGCCGGTCAAAA
>DZDI01000054.1 GCA_022730455.1 Phycisphaera mikurensis
TGTTCCCATACACAATCCTCCTCGCTTCGCGACCACAACCCCCTAGCCCACCGTCAATCCTAATTGGTAGACGTGACAGAGCACTAGTGAATTGCATTCGGGCGGTGATCCCTACCTGAGCTTGGGTTTGTGGCTTTTCGCCAGCCATCGACGTATTGATCCTATCTCGACCGCCTGATTTCTGTTGCTATTGCGTGTAATATTATTGAACGCCAAGGGGGTCGTCATGTCCTATGCCGCCGTGTTGTCGTTGTCACGCAGGGGTTGCGGCGGTTCGCGCGGGCGAACGCGCGGGCACAAGGCCCGCGGCTAAATACGGGGTGCGGTAATAACACGGCGTGCGGGGGAATTCGTGCATTTAGACGGCGGCATGGGGCCGCCGCGTCGTCGTTATCGCAGGGTGGTTGGTTGCCGCCGGGCCATGGCGTCACGCAACTCCAATGCCATCAGGACAACCCGCCGCACGCCAACCGACAACACGTACGTTGGTGGAGAAGCGAGACGGAGGGCGGCGCATGCGTTATCTTGGAATACTGAATGATGACGGGTTTTTAACCTCAGGAGCAGCGCCGAAACACATCTCATGCTTTGGTACGTATTCGACAATTTGGACTTACTGATCCCCATGGTGATCCTGCTGCTGGCGGCGGCATTTTTCGCCGCATCGGAAACGGTTCTATTTTCGCTCACGCGGCACGAGTTGCAACAACTGCGTGGATCCGGCCGACGGCTCAACATCATAGCGGCAGATCTGCGGGATCAGGGCCGGGTGCTGCTGGTGGTGATTCTACTGGCCAACATCATCTGCACGATACTTATCTTTGTGCTGAGCACCATACTTCTGCGACGCATCGGCGATGAATTTGGTGCCAAGGCATCCGTGGTAGCCGCGTTTATTCCCGTGTTGATTGTGGCCTATTTCGGTGAAGTGCTGCCTAAGATAACGGGCCGCCGATTCAACCGAGCCTTAGCACCGGTGATCGCAGTACCGGTAGCCGGCGTGGTGCGTGTCTTTGGCCCCATTGCCCAAAGTATTCAGCGGCTGGTGATGGATCCTATTCACCGTATGATCGCCTCTGGCGCCGCCGCCGCCAGTCACCTGAATATTGAGGAAATCGGCGAGTTACTGAGCACATCCCAGCGCAGCAGGGGTGTGGATGAAAGCGAAACACAACTGCTGGAAAACGTGCTGCGGCTGCGCGAGATCAAAGTTCGGCAAGTTATGACGCCGCGGCTTAAGGTGATTTCATTCGACCTATCGGCGCCTGGAGCCCAACTCGCCGAGCTATTCCGCCAGACGCATTTGGCCAAGATACCGGTTTACGAGGGTTCAATCGACAACATTCTCGGAGTGGTTTACGCCAAGGCATTTCTGCTGGAGAGACCCAACGGTGAGACCAACATGCGACCCCTTATCCGTCCGGTTTTATTTGTTCCGGAGATGATGCGGCTGGATCGGCTGCTGCGCATCTTCCGCGAAGAGCACCGCCAACTTGCGATGGTGGTAGATGAATATGGCGGAATCGCAGGGATTATTTCCCTGGAGGATGTGGTGGAGCAGTTGCTGGGCGAAATTTATGAGCCGGGCGATATTCCAGCTCCAACCGTACAGGAAACTGCCTCGGGCGAATGGTTGGTGCCGGGCGATTTAACGATACGCGATTTTCCAGAGCTCTTCGGTCAACGTACTCGTCAAGCGCGGTCGGCGACACCGGCTGGGCTGATTTATGCCGAACTTCACCGCCTGCCGCATGTCGGCGATCGGGTACAGATTGGCCATGTGGGGCTATCCGTGGAGGCGGTATCGCGCGGGCGAGTCACGCTGGTGCGTGTGCAGCTCCATCCGCCAAAGGGCAGAAGGGGGAGCCATGTTTGAAACAAGGCTGGTCGCCGTTCTGTCCTCAACGTGGTTCTGGGCGATTCTATTTATAACCAGCTTGGGAGTGACAGGCATTTTCACCGGACTGGAAACCGGGCTTTATACGCTTTCCCGGCTGCGGCTGGATTTGCGCGTGGCCCGCAAGGAACACGGCGCTCTGCGGGTTAAGCGGTGGATTGACCGCCCCGGCGGCGTTCTGGCCGGCCTGCTGCTGTGGCAGAATATTGCCAACTTTTTGACTTCGGCGGGTGCTACAGTGCTGATGGAACGCGCAGGTATGGGCGATACCATGCAGATTGTATTATCCACGCTGGTACTTACCCCGCTGGTGCTGATATTCGGTGACATTATTCCGAAAGATATGTTTCTTTCGCACAGCGATTCATGGACGTATCGCGTGTCGGGATTTGTCCATGCGTCGTTGGTACTGGCAACCGTTATACCCCTGCTGCCATTGCTCAAAGGGCTTAATTTTGTGGCGCATAAATTTATCGGCGATCCGGATGATGAAAGCGGAGAGCTCACTTCGCTTATGGCATTTGCGAATGAATCCAGTGCAGTGGGGCTTATCAGCCAGACGCAATTTGATTTGATTCAGCGCAGCGTCCGCCTATCGAGCGTCAAAGTCAGCGATGTAATGGTGCCGTGGGTCCGTGTGGTGGGAATACCTGACAATATCAGCCGCGCCGGTTTTGCAGCGGTGGTGCGGCGCTATAACGTATCGCGTCTGCCTGTTCTGGGCCGCACGACCGAAGAGGTGCGTGGATTTGTTACGGTGGTTGATATGCTGGCTGACACCGGGGTATTGGATGTGAGCCGACATCTTTCACCGCCGCTGACTCTGCTGGCCGAACAATCGGTACGATCGGCCATCCGGTTGATGCAGTCATCCAAGCAGACCATAGCACTGGTGGTTACACGCCAGAAAAAGATCATCGGTCTGGTCACAATTAAAGATCTGGTGGAAGAACTTATTGGCGATGTGGATCACATGTGACGGCCAGCATCCCGTTGCGGGTCCTGATTCAATGGATGTTGGCAAGCTCCACACCGAGCTTTTCAAGTGCAGACTTGGCAGCGGCTTGCTCCGCAAGTTTTTTGCTGGCGCCCCACTGCGCTTCGTAACGCTGTCCACCAATGGTGACGTATACTTGAAATGATTTATTGTGATCCAAGCCCGCCTCGGCTTGCACGTGGTAAACCGGTGTGGATCCAAATTCACGCTGCGCGTGATGTTGCAAAATGGATTTATAATTCTGATCATGCTGATTTTGGATGATTTCATCAAGAGACTGGCCTATCAGCGGCAGGAAAAACTGGCGAATGGGTTCCAGATTGCCACCGCTGTCCACATATATAGCCCCGATGACGGCTTCAAGCAGGCCCGCAGCGACGCTCATGGGCAATCCAGCGGTGCGATTCATTCCCGCACCGACACGTACCAAGGCGGATAGGCCGATATGGTCGCTGATACGGGCACAGCTCTTTCGGCTCACGGCAGCGGCTTTTATGACCGTCAGATCGCCTTCGCGCCGGTCAGGATAGATCGTGTAGACATGGTCACAGACTACCAGCCCGAGCACCGCGTCACCAAGAAATTCAAGTCGTTCATAATTGTGCAGGTGGTGGGTAGTAGCGGATGAGTGCGTAAGAGCGGCATCAAGCAGTGACGATTCCTTGAATTGATAATTAACAATAGCCTCACATTTTTTCAGGCATTCCACGTCGACCATGGTGACAATTCTCCTGACGGGAAGCATAAAGCTTCACATTCATGATTGGGCTGGCGATGTGCCATTGAGGTTTAGACGCAGACCGCCCCGACTGCCGGATACGGAAGGCAACGGCAAACAGGGCGATTGGCGTCAGCAACCCCATAGTTCCAAGCGGTGCCTAGAGCGGACCCGGCGACCACCCGCCGTGAACGATCCGCGCCAATATCATCAGCATCCCAACGGACAAAAACTACTCAAAGTCTCCACGAGCCTGTTATTACTCGGACAAACTCCTGGCCCGACAAGCAAGATTTGATCCTATGGATCTCAGTCGGCAAAGCATTCATCGGCTAATCGAACGAAGTAATGTAATAAAATCACGAAAGTCTTCCGGAAAAGGCGCCTCGAGCACCATGCGATGATATTGGGCGGGATGGATGAACTGCAGGCGGAGCGCATGGAGGGCCTGGCGCTCAAGCAGCGGTGCGGGCGTTTTACAAGGATCAACGTCGGATAAACGGATGATTCTCCCACCGTAGTCCACATCTCCCGCGATTGGATGCCCAATATAGGCCATATGCACCCGAAGTTGATGAGTTCGCCCCGTCCTTGGAGAGAGTTCCACGAGAGAAAAATCTTTGAACCGCTCCACCACAGTGTATATGGTCTGGGCAGGCCGTCCGATATCTTTTCGCACGGCCATTTTTTCGCGATTTTGCAGATTCGGCCCGATGGGGGCATCAATTAAGTCAGAATCAAAGGCGGGTCGCCCATGAACAATCGCCACGTAGGTTTTGCGAATGGTGCGGCGTTCAAACTGCCCCGCAAGCCGCCAGTGCGCTTCATCCGTTTTGGCGACAAGGATAATGCCGGTGGTGTCTCGGTCGAGCCGGTGGATAATACCGGGCCGCCACGGATCGCTGCCGGTGGAAAGGGTGCTCGCGGTAAGCTGGGCATGGTAAAGCAGGGCGTTAATCATGGTACCGGTCCAATTGCCGCGTGCCGGGTGCACCAGCAACCCGCGTTGTTTGTTGATGGCAATAAAATGATCATCTTCATAAATGATGGATAGTGGAATGGGTTCCGGCAGCGCCTCGTGGGTTGCGACGTTCGGCATCTGAACGCAAACCGTATCGCCGGCGCGCAGCACGGTGTTGGCTCGCGCCACGCGGCCATTGACTTGAACCTTTCCCGCTTTAATCAACTTTTGCAAAGAAGCCCGGCTATGATGCGGCAGTCGATCTTTAAGATACAAATCCAACCGCTTGATGAGGTCATGGGTGATATGAAATTCACGATCGGCGGATTCGTCCTGCGAAAGTTCCACTTCGCTCAATGGGGCATCCGCCGGGACCGGCAACGGGATGCTTCGACCGTCGGTAGCGGGTGGTACAGCTTGGCCATGGCGGCGCTTACGATGCATACTTCAATTGTATCCGATCATGGCCGCAAGCGGGCCTTTCCAGGCGTCGTGGGCGTATCAGCGAGCGGGCATTTTCCCGGTGGCTTCAAGCTTTTTGATATGCCGACGCACCAACCACATATCGAGCAAGCCTCCCAGTGTGCTGGCGCTGATGTAGAGATTTAAGCCTGACGGAGCGTTGTAGAGCACGATGGGGAGAATCAGGATCATATATTTGGAGATGGCCTGTGCCTGCTTTTGCTGTGGATCCGTTGGCGTAGGTGCTAGGCGCATTTGGAACTGCATTTGGAAAAAGAAGACAATACCCAGCAGAATCGGCAGCAAATTTAAGGCCATGAAACTCTGTCCGTGATACATATATCCAAGGATGGGAACATGGAACGGCGTATGGAAGACAGCAATGGAATCAGGATTGGCAAGATCATTGATCCAACCGGGGATAAACGCGGCCTGTCGCAGGTCGATATCCACCGCAAGCCCGGAATAAAGGGCAATCCAAATGGGCATCTGCAGCACCATGGGCAGGCAGCCGAGGACCGTACCGGCGGGGTTTACGCCCCGCTTGGAGTAAAGGGCCATCATCTCCTGATTGAGTTTGGTTTTATCTTTGCCATATTTTCCTTTTAACAACTGCATTTCGGGCGCCAAGGCGGCCATTTTACGCTGCGATCGCGCCATGCTGACCTGACTGACCCGGGTAAGCGGATGAAGGAGGATACGTACAGCGATGACCAGAACCATAATGGCTAGGCCATAATTGCGCACTCCATAGTAAATCCAGGTGAGCAGTTTCATAATGGCCAACGCCAACCAGGAGAAGGTTAAAAAGGCGCAGGGGCTGCCCTGATCAAACTGAATGATGTTGATGTATTTATACAAGTTAAATGCCGCGGCACTGCTGCCCGCAGGGGCGTTGCTGTTGCCGGCGAGGATGGATCGTTTTTTAGGGCCGAAGTAGACCGTCAAAGGCAGGCCAGTGGTGGCGTGACCGGCGAGTTGAAGTGATCGAGTAGAAACGATCACTGCGGCAGCACCGCGCGGGTTGGCGGCGGCGGCATCCGGGCCGACGCGCCGCAGAGTGGCTTTGTCCCAGGAGTTAATTCTGGGCATCTTGTGACCATCATCCAGCACATCGTTATGCACCTGCCCCCAGGGTAGCGGCCGCATAATGGCGGTGAAGAAGCGGTTGCTGGAGGCAATCCACAGCAGCCGGTTTTTACCGTGAAAGGAACCAAGAACATGGGTGGGAGTGTTGGCACCGAGCAGAGCCGTCTGATAAATCTCAGGGAATCCGCTGGTGGTGACATAGCGGCCCTTGGTGTTATAGCCGGCCGACTGGAAGACGCGTTGATCTACCTGCTTATCATGGTTCGGCAGGTTGGTGGGGCCATATTCAGCAAGTTGCACATCGAGAGGGGCGGCCGTGAGATTTTTAAGCGTTTGATGGATGGTAACGTTGTAGCTGCCGGGCTGGACTTCAAATTCGCGTGTGATGCGCAGCATTTTTGTCGTCGTACCCGGAGAATCAAGCGTGAAGGCAAATTTCGCAACGCTGTTTTTTTCCTTCGCTGGAACTGGTTCAATATCCCAATTCATATCACGAAGAAAATAGTTTTGGCCATTGATAACCAGTCGACTGACGGCAAACGCCATCGGATTGTGATCTAGGTGCTCAAGCAGCACGAGCGGTTTAGGAGAATCGCTGTGCTGGCGATAGTTTTTGGCGTTTAGGCTCACATTTACCACACCGGCGGTGTGGTTGGAGATCATCATTTGCAGCATGTACGGACTCGACGGGTGGTCGTCGCCAATTTTGATCAACTCAGCCTTTACGGGAATGTGCTTATGGCTGTTGGTAACCAGAAAACCGGACCGAATTTTATGAGAATGGCTAGGCGGGGCCGCTGCCGGTGGACCAAACAATTTTCCAAAAACGAGATTAAAAATGAGTGCGAGCGCCACAGCCAGCACCAATACCGTAAAAAACTTTTTCCAATCCATAGACTGCACTCAAACCAATCGACAGCGGAACGAGGGCTTGCTCACCGGGCCGCTGTCGATCAATAAACTACCTTTTCAAGCCTTAAAATCAGGTTCCCTCGATCAAACGCTGGCCGAGGAAATTATCCAAGGCGTCAATGGCACGGACTTTTTCAACCGTGGTCGCCACATCATATGGAATTCGGACAAATTCGACATGATCGTGATGAAGGATGACGAAACTGGATCGTGGATCGTGATCGCGCGGCTGTCCCACACTACCGACGTTGATAATCGCTTTTTCATCACTGATGACATATTTGCCACCCAGATCGTCCGGCGGATAAAAGTCGGGATGTTGTACAAAAACGCCCGGCACATGGGTATGGCCCACAAAGCAGAGATGTGGAATACGGTCAAAAATAAGGGACAATTTTTGCTGCGCCGAATAAATATCGTCCGGGAAAATATATTCGTTAATCGGGCGGCGTGGCGAACCGTGTACCGCCAGGAACCGTCCGTTATTGAGCCGCGTCTGCATACTGCCAAGGTAGCGCCAGCGCCGATTGCGGAGCTCACGGTTGGGGTCGGTCTCAAACTGGCCGCGCGTCCAAAAGGCAGCGTTTTCAGCGGCCGAATTAAAGTTGTAAGGCTCGAAAAAAATTGCGAAATCGTGATTACCCATGATGGTAAATTCGCATGAATCAATGACCATATCCATGCACTCGCGTGGATTGGGGCCGTAGCCGATCACATCCCCAAGACAGCATATCTTGGTTATCCCGCGACGATGTATCTCCTCCATCACGACGGTGAGACCTTCCAAGTTGCCGTGGATGTCGGAAATAATCGCCATCGGTTCCGTTGGGGCCGCCACTTCGGCCGACGGCGCGGTATTGGCGTCGGGGGCAGCGGCTGCGTCAACGGGCTTATGGGCGTTTTTCACGCTGGAGAGTTTGGCGATTGACTCTTCATCACCAGTATTGAGTGGAGAATCCGAAGGCATATAAGTCGCTGTTCCGCCTACCAAACAACACCAATCGATTACGATGACACCATGCGCCCGGACGGTTATCTGCACCGGGGCATCCACCGCCAATCGACCGCACGCACTGTAGTTGACAACGGCACGATTGACAAGTGGCAAAGAGGCAAAACTGACGGGTGGAGGCATTGACAGGGACGCCGGGGCGGGCAGGAAACACATGGTGAGCTTATACTGCGAAGAGTTCTTGTTGTGGCTTACAGACGGACATGACTATGGAGCATACAAAATCGGCTTTTCCAGACCCGATAAATGACTCCCCGCGCAGGCCCGGTGTTGAAAGCGTTGTCCTTGCCGGTGGATGTTTTTGGTGCGTAGAGGCAGTTTATCGACCACTGCGGGGTGTTCTCGCAGTGGTGCCCGGCTACGCGGGCGACAGCGCCCAAACCGCCAACTACGAAGCCGTATGCACCGGTC
The DNA here is from genome assembly GCA_022730455.1 of Phycisphaera mikurensis. Lineage (GTDB taxonomy): Bacteria > Planctomycetota > Phycisphaerae > WQYP01 > WQYP01 > JAJZGD01. Next base: position 8,460 of record DZDI01000054.1, read on the forward strand.
GTACGCACCACGCGGAGGCTGTAAGAGTTGAATTTGATTCGCAGGTTGTTACGTTGGGACACCTGCTAAAGGTGTTCTTTTCGGTAGCCCACGATCCAACCCAGATGAACGGCCAAGGAAATGACATTGGCCCGCAGTATCGATCAGCCATTTTTTATCGCGACGCACAGCAGAGTGAAATTGCCAGGTCTTATATGGAGCAATTGCAGCAGGCAAAGCTTTTTGCCCGGCCTTTGGCAACCCAACTGGAGTTGCTGACAGCGTTTTACCCTGCGGAGGCCTATCACCACAATTACGCAGAAGAAAACCCCAACCAGCCATACGTTGTGTGTGTGGCCATGCCGAAGGTCGAAGCCTTGCGGCGGCTGTATCCGTTGATGCTCAATCAGGAGTGAATTGTGGCCGTTTCTCGCTCGTCCTACAACTTAACACCACTAACGCAGGAGCAGATCAAAAAACTTGCGGAAAAACTCTCCCCGGCGGAACGCGAGATCATATTATTTCAGGGGACGGAGCGGCCTTTTTGCGGTGGACTGCTGAATAATAAAACCCCTGGTATCTACGTTTGCCGCCTTTGCGAACTCCCACTTTTTGCCTCTGCGGCAAAATTTGAATCGGGCACGGGGTGGCCGAGCTTTTATCAACCCTTTCATCCTGATCATGTGCGAGAATTGACGGACGATGGTCACGGTATGGTGCGTACTGAAATTCGCTGTGCTCGCTGCGGCGGACATCTGGGGCATATATTTGAAGATGGGCCTCGACCGACGGGTTTGCGATACTGCCTCAATTCAGCGTCGCTGGAGTTCCGCACCGCCCTGCCAGATCCGCAATCCGACTGACGCCCTTCCGCGTCATATAGGCAGAAAGCCCATTGCAGATATCAATATGGACGGCTGGGTTAATAAACAGTGCGGTGCCTACCGCGACGGCTGAAGCACCGGCAAGAATAAATTCAGCCGCGTCCTGCCAAGTCTGAATGCCGCCCATCGCGATGATGGGAATGTGATGTTTGGCCGCCACCTGACGATACACGCGATTTACCATAAACATCGCGATGGGTTTGATGGCCGGGCCGCTCAATCCGCCGGTTTCATTGGCCAGCACGGGCTTTTGGGTTTCAATATCAATAGCCATCGCGGTAAAGGTGTTTACCAGCGAGAGCGCATCGGCACCAGCATCCACGGCGGCTTGGGCGGTCACGGCAACGTCGGCAACATTGGGTGAGAGCTTAACAATCAGCACGGTGCGCTGCACGCGTTTACGGACCGCACCGACAAGTTCCGCAAGGCGCACCGGATCGGTACCAAAACTCAGGCCGTTTTTCACATTGGGACAACTGACGTTTAGCTCGATGCCGCGCACCACGGGAACATGCTCATCGAGATACGCGGCCACATCGACATAATCTTCAATTGACCAACCGGGAACGTTGACGATAGCGGGGACATTCATCGCGGCAAGCCGGGGGACTTTTTCATTGACGAAACGATCGAGGCCGATGTTGGCCAATCCAATGGCATTGAGCATACCCGCCCGCGTTTCAACCACCCGATAGCTTTCATTGCCTTTGCGCGGATGGCGGCTGATGGATTTGGTTACAAACGCGCCTAATTGGGAAAGCGGGGCAAAGTCTGCATATTCATCGGCGTAGCCACAGGTACCGGAAGCCGTCATGACGGGGTTGGACAAATTCAGCTTGCCAATTTGTGTTCGAAGGCAGGGTGTCGGGTCGGCCAGGGATGATTCAACGACGGGTGTGGTTGCCTGATTCATAGCTGTAAGAGTTTCGCCGTTGATCGCGACAAAGTAAAGCCTGCCCCAAGATGGTGACACCACGCAAGGCCACCGTTGGAGATGTCAACCGAAGAGCGCAGTTTTACGGGGCAGGTTCAAAAATTATACCCCGGGTTCAAGGGCGTCCGGATCGGCAGTTTGAATATCCAATGATCGTTCGAGTTGCCGATTGTGCTTTTCCGCCGACTGCAGGGTGTCGCGTGCCGAGTCGAGGTGCTTGCTGATTTTTTCCAGCAAGCTGCGGAATTTGCCAAACTCATTGCGGACGATTTCAAGCCGGTTCTGCACTTCAGCGGCGCGTGTCTGAATGGCCAGCGTGCGAAAACCCATGCGAAGTGCGCTTAAAACAGCCCAAAGACTGGCTGGCCCGGCAATCATGACCTTATGTCGGCGATGGCATTCATCCAGCAATTCAGGCTGCCGGACCGCTTCGGCAAAGAGTGCCTCAGAGGGCAAAAACATGATGGCGAAATCCGTGGTTTCGGGTGGACGAATATATTTTTCTGAAATGCTTCGGGCCTCGCGACGGATGAGGGATTCAAAACCGTTACGGGCAGATTTTATCGCCTCGATATCGCCTGATTCCTGAGCGGAAAAAAGTCGGTGGGCATCAGCCATCGGAAACTTGGCATCAATCGGCAGAATGATGGGAGTGTCATTCTCCGGGCCCGGCAGACAGATGGCGGCATCCACTTTTTCACGGCTGCCATTAACGGCGTATTGCATTTGAAACTGACCTGGAGCGAGCATATTTTGCAATACCGCTTCAAGTTGCAGTTCACCAAGGCCACCGCGGGATTTAATATTCATAAATACATTTTTCAAATCGCGGGCGCTCTCGGCCACGGTAATCATTTCGCCCAAGCCTTTTTGCACCGCCTGCAATTGTTCGCTGACGGTTTTGAAGGATTCACCAATGCGGCGTTCAAGCGTGGATTGAAGTTTTTCATCGACAGTTTTGCGCATGGAATCGAGTTGCGAGGCCAGCAGCGTCTGTATCTGACTGAATTTACCATCGACGCCTTGGCGCAGGGCATCAGCCGTTTGCTGCTGCTGTAAAGCGGCATTTTGGATGGTATCACGGGTGGTTTGGGTGAGTTGAATCAACGATTGCGAAAGCGTATCGCGCATGGTATTGATGGAGGTTGCCAGCTCGGCGCGGGTTTGCGATAAATCGTTACCGATGGTGGTGCTTTGACGATGCAGTTCGGCAGTAAGATTTTCGCGCCAGGAGGAAAACCATTCACCGGTTGTCTTTGCCTGCTCTAAGCGCCACTGCTCCATTTGACGAAGCATTGTCGTGGTTTTGAACTCGATAAAAATGCCCGCCGCAAGTGTGCATAGCAGAATGATGAACGCAACGATGATGGTGGAAAGCAAGCGATTACCCTTTCGCTATTAGCGCCCGGCGCCGCTAAGTTTACGTCGAAGAGGCGGTATCGGCCGCCGGTGCAAAACGGCAGAACCGAGCGGCCAATATCGGCACAATAAATAAATTCAGCAATGTAGAGGTGATGACGCCGCCCACCACTACGATGGCCAATGGGCCTTCAATTTCCTGTCCGGGCGAGCCCGCACCCAGGGCCAGGGGCAACAGACCGAAGATGGCAATCAGAGCTGTCATTAAAATAGCAGGCAGCCGGTCAGCAGCACCTTCCAAGGCTGTATCACGGCCCCAGGGGCGACCTTCAACCTGCACCAAATGTCGATAATGACAAAGTAACATGATGCCGTTTCTCATGGTGATACCCATGAGCGTTACCAACCCCACCATCGCTCCAAGCGACAGGTGATGATCCGTGAGCTTTATTGCGATTAGTCCGCCCAGAAATGCCAGCGGTAGATTGACGAGCAGCAATAGGGTAGGCGGCCACGACCCAAAGGGAATATTGAGGATCACGATGATGATCAGAGCTGCCAGCAAGCTGCGCCCTAGGAGTTGAGACATGGCTTTTTGCTGGGCGGCGGCCGAACCGGCAAACTGCAGATGAATACCGGGTGGAAGCTGCAAACGGCGGATAGCCGCCTTGGCGGCGGCAACAAAAGCCCCGGCAGTGGTACGATGAAGATGGATGTTAATCATTTGCGCCCGCTGGGAATCGAAATCAGAAATGCGGTAAAAGCCGACAGTTTGGCGGATTCGGGCGATGGAACTCAGCGGCGTATAGCCTTGCGGGGTGGGTATGGGCATGCCTTTGAGGGCTGCCAAAGAGTGTCGATAGACGCTCGGTAATCGCAGTACCACCCGACGGACGCGCACAGAACGATAGACATGACCTACGATCACGCCGTTGCTGGCCAGTGGGATAATATTCAAGACGGCGCCGGGAGTAAGCCCCCATTGGGCGAGGCGGCGACGACGCAAGCGGATACTGATGCGAGGAGCAAACCAAGGGGTTTGTGGTATCACCGTGCCGGCACCGGGAACTTTTCGCAATGTGCGAGTCAGCAGAGTGGTGGCCCGCTGGATATCGGCCAGGTTGGCACCGATGACGCGCAATACGACTGGCGCACCGCTGCCGGAGAGGGTCTCGTTGATGCGTTCGGTCAGCGTACTGTTAAACGACATCAGTGCACCGGGAAATTCCTTTACCAAATGCTGCATCTGATGGCGAAACACGAGAGCCTGTTGCGGGGAGAGGGTTTTAATTTTAATCATAAATTCACTGTACTGCGGGCCTAAAACATCACCGCCGTAATCGGCGCGACCGGTGCGCTGTTCCACCTGCAGTACGGCGGGAAATTTAAGTAACCGGTGCGTGATAGCATCGCCTAGGGCCATGGACTGCGAAAATGATGATCCGCTGGTAAGTGCCAGATGCAAAACATAATTTTGTTCGTTGAGCCGGGGCAAAAATTCTGGTTTAAGCTGCAGGGCCATGAATCCAGTAGCAATGATCGAAACCACCACGGCCCCGGCGGCCAAAATCGGCAGGCGGATTAGAGGCTTGAGAAGGGCGGAATAGGCGGCCTTGAGGCCCTTGGCTATGCGGGCATCTTGATCGCCAACCTTGGGTGTACCGAGAAGCATCCATGATAAAACGGGGGTAAGTGTCAATGCCACAACCAATGACGAACCGACGGCGGCCATGTACGCGAGTGCCATAGGTCGAAAGAAGCGGCCGGCAATGCCTCCCAGAGAATAAACGGGAATAAAGACCAGCAACACAGCGATAGTGGCATAAACCACTGACGTGCGGATTTCCAGCGAGGCGTTGAGGACGACGCGCCACGTCGGCATCGGCGGGTCACTGGCACGGTTAAGGCGTAGGCGGCGAGTGACGTTTTCAACATCAATAACCGCGTCATCCACCACCTCACCAATGGCGATGGCCAAGCCGCCAAGCGTCATGATGTTGATGGTTTCGCCGAGGTGCACCAAGATGATAATTGCGGCGCAGAAGGAAATGGGGATGGCGATGCAGGAGATGAGCGCTGTTCGCCAATGCCCCAGAAACAGAAGCAAAACGACGGCCACTAATATGGCACCGATCAGAAGCGAATGGAGCAGATTGTGCATGGCCAGATGCACCATTTGAGCCGAATCCAATATTTTTGGATGCAGATGAATATGCACTTTGGCCAAATTGCTTTTGAAGCCCGCCAGCACATGCTGCACCTGTCGACTCGTGCTCAATAAGTTGGCACCATATGCTATGCCGATCATCATCAGCACTGCCGGATGGCCATCAAAATGACACTGGCCGATGATCGGCGCATGGCCGGCGACGGCAGTTGATACGGAACCAAGCGTGATCGGTGCGCCATGGTGAGAGGCGATGACCGACTGGGCGAATTGCTTTAATGTGCGAGCCTGCCCGTGAGTACGGATGTCAAGGCGTTGATTGGGCGTGTCGATGAAACCTTGCCCAGCGATGGTTGATGCGCCTCGCGCCGCCCGCAACACCTGATTAAATCCCAAATGCAAGGCAATCAGGCGGCGCGGTTTAAGTCGAAACTGATACTCCTTGGTATCGCCACCGAAGACCGCCACCTGCGATACGCCGGGGACACCCAAAAGCGATGGCTTAATCTGCCACACGGCCACCGTACGCAGATGTCTTTGCGAGATACCTTTGCCGGTGATGGCTGCAACTGCCACCCAGCGAATGGATGCCGAGAGTGGCCGCAGCACGGGCGCGTGCACACCGGGCGGGAGACTACCGGCGACCGCCGCCAATCGATCAGCCACCATCTGCTGATCACGATAAATATTGGACGTGCCCGGAAATAAAACTTTGACGACCGATATACCTTGCAGACTGTTGGATTGAATCTGCACTGCTCCCACGCCGCCGGAGAGTGTTCGTTCGATGGGGGCTGTGACAAGTTTTTCCACCTGTGATGCGGAGTAGCCCGGGGCCAGCGTTTTAATTTTTAGTTGCGGTTGAATAAATGCGGGATAGACATCATAACGGGCGTTTTGCAGACTCATCGCACCCAAAATGATGACACCCAAGGCGAAGGCCAGCACAACGACGCGGTGCGTCAACGCCAGCTTAATAATGCGCTGGAACATCAAAAAAGACCTTTCTCGAATCGGCAATGCCGAAAACTTGCCGCCTTAACCCGATTTTTTCAAACTGTATGACTGCTCTATCGAAAGCAGATACTGTGCCCCACGCACGACTATTAACCGAGCATTTTGCGGCAGAGTGGTAACAAAGCGGCCACCCGGAGCGGGAGCCGAGTCTACCAGCCGTACTGGCTCAAACGTGTTTTTTGACGTCTGGGAGAAAATCCAACGGGCTCCCCCCCACCAAACGATTGCCCGTTGCGGGATAATAAAGCCGCGACTCACATGCCGCCGTTGGGGTGTAAGCCAGACCGTCATGGGCATTCCGGGTCGCAGTTGTCCCGCGCCGCGGAGTTTGGCCAAGATGACGGCGCCCCGCGTGGTATTCGATGTATGCGCTGCGATTCCCACCCATTGAAGGTGCAGCGTGTGGCCGTGCCATAGGGTTGTCAAACGGAAATGGCCGGGCAGTGCATAATCCACAGGCAGAAATATGCGAACAAGCAGGCGGTGGGTATTGAATAATTTAAAAAGTTTCTCGCCTGTGACGACTTCCTGTCCTGGATGCGCCAGCAGTTTCACCACCCGTCCAGCATGCAGGGAAACTAATGGAATACCCGTCGCATCTTTGCCACCATGCAACCAGGCAGCCACGGCGACGGCAACAGCTCGTTCGCTGCTGTAAAGCGATGTTGCCTGCGCATAGGCTGCCTGAGCATCTTCCAGCGTCTGTAAGCTGACGGCTTGATCGCTTTTATACAGCGCTTTATCGCGTTGCAGTTCTGTATGCGAAGTAGCAGCCGCGAGTTTGACAGCCGCAAGATGGGCCCGAGTTTTAACCAGCAGTAACTTCAAGGCGGTCAATTCAGTGGTATTGAGGGATGGGATGATCTGGGCCAGCGGCGAGCCGGCTTTTGCGCGATAAAGCAGTTGAGGAAACGGCCGGTGGGGAGACGCCATTAATTGGCCGTCGATCGGTGCCGACACAATCGACACACCGGCCGGGTCAGTTGCAAGTACTGCCGGTAATGCCGTCACTGCGTGATGGATGATCGCTCCGGCTTTTTGTACCGATAATTGCAGACGTGCCTGCTGGCGGGTGGTGAGCTGGATGTCGGCAGCCGGCGAGGCGCTGGCCGGGACCGCAGCACCCAGTATCACAACTGCGCATGCGGCGATCGGGAGCAAGGGGGATGTTAAATTTAATAAATGTTTTTTCATTGTACGTTATCCATTCTTATTCCGATGAGCCTGAGGATGTGCGATGTGCGGCATCGCCGGTTTGCGCACCACCAAAGACCGGTCGGTGGAGATCGGAATTTGCAGATCGTTTTCAATACGTGTCAGAGCAAGCTCCGCCTGTTCGCGTGCCAAGGCCGTAAACACCAGGTCTTTTTCCCACAGCAGTCGCTCATTGAGCCACGCAATTCTGGAAACGGCACCATGAATGAAACGCATGTGCTCAAGCACCTGGGCAGCGGCCTGGTCACGCGTCAGGGATTGCCAGAGGCGCCAGCGACGATATGCGGCGCGATACACGTGCATATCCGTCTGCAGGGTAGTAATCACATGGGCTTGCAGAGCGGTGAGCTGGTCGGCGATGAGTTCCCGTTGCGCGATCGCGGAGGCTATATTGCCCTGATTGCGATCGAAAATCGGCAGCGCCACACTGACCCCAAACGAATATCGATCGGTGCCCCGATTAAACTGATACCCCGGCCCGAGGTGAACATTGGGATATTGCAACGCGATTTGGTATTTAAGATTTTGCTGCGCCGCCTCATAGCGGCATATCGCTGCATACACATCCAGTCGGTTGGCCATGGCCAACTGCAAATTCTCTTTGAGTTTCAGCCGTTTCGGTGAAGGAATAAAACCGAGTGACTTTAACAGTGGATGAAGGTGCCCCAGCCGGCTCATCCGCACATTGAGCACGGCTGCTACCCGGGCCAGCCCAATAGCCTGCCCGGCCTGAGCCTGCGATGCGGAAATCTCTGCGCGCTGAGACTGCAGGCGAATTCGCGCCAATTGCGTGCGGGCGATGGCACCGCCTGCAAACCGAGCCGCGATCAAATTGGTCAGCGCATCGGAGGTGTTGGCCACCGATTGCTTCAGACGTTCCGCCTCTTGTGCGCAATCCCAGCGGATCAGCCGTCGCCTCAGTACGATGCGTATATGCCAGGCGGCTTGTAGAATGTCCCACCCGCGTGCGGCGAGAATTGCCTTCGCCTGCCGCACCCTATCCTGCATTTTACCGGCGGTTTGTATCGGAATATCAAATGAAAATCCCAGCGTCCATGGATTGCCGAGAGCCTTTACCGCGTAGCGAGGCTGCAGCGACAGACGCGGGTTGGGCAGTAGTCCAGCCTGCATCACCACACCTTTCTGCGCTCGCAAACGGGCCTGCAAAGCTGCAATCGCAGGGCTCCAATGCCAGGCGAGCACGCTCAATTCATTGAGATTCCATTGCCTGGGGAAATTTTTGGGCATTGGCCCGCCATAACGGCGGACATACGCCAGCGTGGTTGAACTTAAAAAATTATGCTGATGAAATGCCTTCAGCGCGGACTGTAATTGCAGCGGTCGGGAATGGTATTGGGCACAGCCGGCCATGAGGCCAATAACGAGGATTCCCCATCGCCTAATCCAGCGCATCGCCCAGCGTTTCGGCGCGCTTTGACCATGCACGCAATGACTTATGCAGGACTGCTTCATTTGGTTCCAATTCACGCCTAGTGCTCTGTCACGCCTACCAATTAGGATTGATTGGCCGCAAACGCCCCAAC
>DZDI01000055.1 GCA_022730455.1 Phycisphaera mikurensis
TTCAAAAACACCGCCGACATCCTGTCCGCACACTTGATATCCACTGCTGGATGGATCGTGGCGCTGAATTCGCAGGCGACCGTGTTAAACAGAAGATTCGCATTCGTAATAAAGAAAAAGCGGTGGAATTCTTTAGCCCTTGCCGTGCTCCGTTGAAAGCTGGTCTGCCAGTAATATTATAAGTTTACGAATTTGTGCTGCAGGCAGATTGGCCTGTAGTGCTTGCCGTTAATGCAATGGCAGGGCGGTTTGGTGGCCTGCGGATACCGCACGGACGGCTCATGTTCGGGCGCGAATCTGGTGTGGTTTCATGGCCGATTTAATTGCGGCCAGATAAGCATGTCTTTCCGATATTTCATGCCGTAAGAGGTTCACGCCGTGTGTGCCGTATGGATGTTCAATTGACAGGCCGTCATTGATGTATAAACTATGGGGTTTCTGTCGCGCGATGGAATGCGTGTACGGCAGACGGGGCGGTTGTGGTAGCTCGTTTTGATCGGCACTACTGAATCGAAATATAAAAAAAACCCGTGGTGGGCCGCCCGTTTAGGCGTCTTTGAGTAGATGAATCAGGAAGTGATGTGATTTATGGCTGTAGCTGAACTGAAACGAAAAGTGCGTACCACGGCGAATAAAACGACGCTGGCACGGGTTGGCCATACGGACAATCGTTGGTATGTCGTAGATGCTTCTGGTAAAACCTTGGGGCGCTTGGCGACAGAAATAGCCACGCGATTGATGGGAAAGCATAAACCCATCTACACACCCACCGTAGATGTCGGCGACTTCATCGTGGTGCTCAACACCAGCAAAGTGAAGGTGACAGGCCGCAAACTGGCTCAGCGCGAGTACGATTACTACACCTACTACACGAGCGGTCGTCGGGTTAAACCGATGCAGGATGTGCTTCAAAAGCATCCAAACCTTGTGATGCGTATGGCTGTAAAGCGTATGCTGCCCAAGACCAAGATGGGGGTGCAGATGCTGTCCAAATTGAAGTGCTATTCGGGTGGTGAACATCCTCATGCCGCCCAACGCCCGGAAACCTTGAGCCTGTGAGTTAAAAGAGATATGCCGCTCCCATAAAAATGGGTATGCTGGCCAAATTTGGTTTTATTTGGTGAGATGAAATAAGAATGACTGACGCAGCAACATCAGGAAAGGCGGTAACGGCCGCATCGGGAAAAATTGTGACATCAGGTGGGAGGGTGATTTTCTGGGGCACAGGCCGTCGGAAAGAATCGGTTGCCCGCACGCGTTTGATGGCGGGCGAAGGCAAGATTCTCGTCAATGGAAGAGAGATTGAAAATTTCTTTACCGAACCGCAGCACCGGCAGCAGATTTTAGCACCGTTAATAGCGGCTGGCTTGATTGGCAAGGTGGATGTGCTTGTGCGGGTGCATGGCGGTGGTATCACTGGCCAAGCCGGCGCCATTGTTCAGGGAGTAGGGCGGTCGATTACGCTTTACGACATCAATTTGCGTAAAACCATGCAGGATGGTGGCTTTCTCACCCGCGATAGCCGTATGAAGGAACGTAAAAAATATGGCCTCCGCGGCGCTCGCCGGGCTTTCCAGTTCAGCAAGCGCTAAACGAAATCGCTTTCCAGAGAACAGACTTCTAAAGAGACCGGACAAGCTCGGTCTCTTTTTTTTTGTGGCGCCATTGGCGCGTCGAAGTATGGACGAAATGCCATGGTTCATTGAGTGGTGCCGGTGAGGTTGGGAACTATTGGCTATTGCCGTCTCAGCAGCGGCAGATTGTCAGCGTAATTTTCAAAATACCTCGTCGATCTCGCCTCCAACCTGCAGCCAGTCACTGCCGTCCGCTATTTATGCTAGAATAATGGCATGGGCAAGAAGCTTAACCAATTTGATCTGTCCGGTGTGACAGACGACAAAGCACTGGCTATAGCCGCCTACGGTGAGGCGGTGGCTGCATACCGCTACATTATATTGGGTGAAAAAGCCCATTCTCACCAGCTTAGAATATCGTTCCAAAATATGGTGCAAACAGAGTACAACCAGCGGGATACACTTCAAAATCTGCTTAATGATCTATTTCCATCTGCTTGCTTCTATCTAACCAACCAAGATAAGGCAATGGTTTGTGTCGGTCCTCGCCTCCTCGACGCACGGGATGATGCCCGCTTTGACGAAGCCATGCGTCTGACAATCGCAAGTGAAAAGCGATCCATCAGTTTTTACACACGCTATTTGCCTACGGCTCATCATCGCCGCGTAGCAGAGACATTTGGTCAATTTGCCGGTGATGGCTTGCTGCGCGTTCGCGAATTGAGAACACTTTTTCAATCGGCGGGCAAACAGATCAACGAATCGTGTCCAATCGTTCCCAAATGATCCGTTCTTTGCAAGGTGCTGGGCCGATCATCGCAGGAATGACCAAATATTCAAATTTGTCCCAAGCCGATATGGCCGAGGGAGAGTTTGCAAATCGTTTCAGTACGCCCGCTTATCATGTTCCTTGCTATAAACCATAGCTTTTCTGGGACGCAGGCCATTTACCGGTAGCTCGAGTTCTATCGTGAATTGCGAATGTTTACTCGCGTGTTCAATAAAATGGTCAAAATAAAAACAATAAAAATAGGACACAAGTTAAAAGTCGCAAAATCCGACAAGATTTTCTTTGCCTCCCAATCGATTATGAATTAGAATGGCGCGTATTAGTCGTCTTCCATCCCATCCTAGAGGATAGAAGCGATGGCGGTAATATTAGAAGCGTTGCGATCAACGCAGACGTGTTTGATGCAGGCGTTGACAATTGTGTCTGCCCGTGTGCATGGAGGCCAGGGATGAAGCCTTCTTCAATTCGGTTCATGGATGTGGCTGACGAGTCGGCGCGTGATCGTGCGCCGAGACTGGTGCCCGGTGATAATCGGGCGAAAAGAGAGAGGTGTGATGTGTCGAGTTTTGAACCATCCGACGCAGGAGATAAGCCTGCCCCGGCCGAGCAAATTTTCAAGCGGCAAAGTGGCAAGGTGGTCGGTGCGGTATCCAATCGCAAGCAGGTCTCGGCAGAAACAGAACCTGGTTCTTCAGCCGATGAGATGCCGCCGGTCGTGGAGCATTTACCAGGAGGGAGCGAGGCGGTTGTGGGAGGCGGCTCCGGCGGCGCAGAGGGAGCTAGCCTGAAAATGTCGCTGCAGTCGCAAATTGACATTTTCGAGATGCTGCGGGCCGGCAAGACTGGCGTCATGCAGACGGCGCTGCAAATACTACAAAATAATTTCCGCTGGAATGGTGTTCTTAAATTGGAATCGCCTGAGGCAGATAGCAGTGGGGCGACAGGTGCCCGATTGATCGCCGATGTTCTCGATCATTCCATCCAGGACAAAACCTCCGGTGGCAAAAGCGGGGTGATGTATCAATTAACGCTTGAGGCCCAGAGTCAAAGCGGTCGATTGACTGAGCAATTGCGTCAAGCCGCCATCTGGCTGTCGTCCATCGCATTGGCGGCAAGGCAGATGGAACACCTTCGTAAACTTGCGGACACTGATGAGTTATCAGGCGCTTTTAATCGGCGGTATTTTTTGCAAACGGTACCGGATGTGATTGACCGTGCCCGGCGCAGACGGTTTTGCGTATCGCTGTTGCTATTTGATATTGATGATTTTAAGCATTACAACGACAACTTCGGTCACGCCGCCGGCGACGCAATTATCCGCGAAGTTATCAATTTACTACGTCGCTGTACGCGCAGTAATGATCTGGTTGCCCGTATTGGTGGTGATGAGTTTGCCGTCGTCTTCGGTGATGACGCATCGCAGCGCCAACCGGACAGCCAGCATCCACGAACTGTTTTTGCCTTGGCTCAGCGTTTTCGCAAGGCGGTAGCGGAGCATCCGTGGAACACTCAGGGAGGCCCCATTGCCGGCCGCCTGAGCATTTCCGGCGGTTTGGCCACATTCCCTTGGGATGCCCAGAATCTCAATGATCTTCTGGCCGTGGCCGATGCCGAATTGATGAAGGCTAAGTCGATGGGTAAAAACGCCATTGTGCTCGCCAATCCTGAGGTTGACCAGACCTGACGGCTGTCGCTGCCCATTGCCATCATTCAAGCCTTCACGTTCCATATAGACGGCTGCGATTCGCTGGTGTAGCGGCCGTTGACATATCGGATGACCACCGGCCATTGAAAGGCTTCACTGAAATGTTCGGTGGTCATAACGGTTTCTGGCCCGCCCATCGCTTGAATTGAGCCACGATTGGTCAGCAACATGATATTTGCAGTCCCCGGTGGTAGTTCGCCGGGGTAATGTGTGACGACCAGAATCGCGGGCCGGTCTGGCAACTGACATATGCGATTGACTGTTGCCAGGTAGGTTTCCCGGCTCGGAATATCCAGCCCATTGGTGCATTCGTCCAGTATTAAAAGTTGCGGGGATTGAACCAGGCCTCGGGCCAGCATTGCCCGCATTTTTTCACCAAGGGAAAGTGTATCGTAGGCCTGCCGGAGATGATGCTGCAGACCGACAAGCTCGGCGGTGTGGGCTGCTTGCTGATACTGCTGAGGCGAAAGATCGTCGTAGGCGACAGTGAGTTTGCCCAGCAGGCCGCTGCACACCACGTCCAGCGTCGTCATTTCTGGTGCCAGCGGGACAATGGTTGCAGCTTCAACGGTTGCGACTTGTCTGCGTAATTCTGAAACAGGGAAAGTCCCCAGCCGACGACCATTGAAAAAACAATGTCCGCGGGTGGGCCACACATACCCGGCCGCCATACGTAGAAGCGTCGATTTGCCGGAACCGTTGGGACCCAGAATGGCACCGATGCCCCGTTTCGGCAGTGACCAGGTAATATTATCAAGGATCAGTCTTTCGGAACGGATAAATGTTACGCCCTGAAATTGCAGGATGGCCTGATCACCTGAAACCAGATGGTACGTATGATCTTTCAACACAGCTTTTCTCACCAGATAGTATCCACGCCCCAAGCCAGGCGGGCGGCGCGGAGCGTATTACTCAAAAGCATGGCAACGGTCATGGGACCCACACCCCCAGGCACCGGTGTAATCCATCCGGCAACCGTGCGGGCAGATTCGAAATCTACGTCCCCCACAATGCGGCTTATTGTCTGGCCATTGGCGGCCGTTTCTATCCGGCGATTGATCCCCACATCGATAACGACGGCGCCAGGCTTGATGTCGTCGCCTGAAATCAGCGAAGCACTGCCCACCGCCACGACCAGTACGTCGGCGCGGCGGCAGTGGGCGGCGACATCGCGCGTGTCGACTTGGCAAACCGTCACAGTTGCGCCTCGCTCCGTCAAAAGCAGTGCTATGGGACGCCCGGCAATGCGGCTCGCCCCAACCACGGTCACCTCCGCACCGCGCAGCGCCACACCTGTACTTTCAATGAGGGCCAGGGCGGCAGAGGCCGTGCATGGAGATATGATCGGATGTCCATATAGTACATGTCCAATATTTGATGGATTAACGCCTTCCACATCCTTAATCACATCAATGGCAAATTGAGCCTGCTGAGAGTTAAGTCCCGGTGGCAGTGGAAGGTGTAGCATAATGCCTGTTACCCGGCGATCTCGTGCCAGTGCGTCAAGTTGGTGAAGGAGATCATCCTGGCTCGTTTCAGCGGGTAATTCCAACAGACTGTACTCAATCCCGGCTTCATTGCAGGTTTTGGCCTGATTGGCAGCATATACTCTCGCCGCTTCGGCGCCGCCAACCAATATAGCCGTCAAGCTGACGCTTTTGCCCTTCTGTTGCAAGGCCTGAACGCCGTCCTTTACCCGTTCGCGAATGGCCGCAGCAATGGTTTTCCCGTCAATAATCTGGGCAGGTATATTATTCATTCCGGATTCCGATACTCCTTATGAGAATCAATTATAAAGGCAAAAGCTGCGCCATGGGGGGACGATCACTCAAGCCACCAACCGATATCGGTGGCAATGTGCGACTGGTTGAACTTAGTCGTCGTACGTCACGTCCTTCAACATTTCCTGTTATCATGCACGCGACGTCAGTAAGGAGACTGCCAATGGAGAAATTAAGCGGCCAGCGTGTGGCTTCTTTGCTTTGCCTAGGCTTGGTCTTTGTGAGTGGGGCGGGCACATGCCGGACCGCTTCGGCAGCGGTAACACAAACCGTTGCACCAGCGATGTCGGCGGCATCGTTCATACCCAAGGGGACAATCTGGCTCCTGACACTGCGTGCCAATGCAGCCTTGGCACTGCCGAATCACAACACTTTTTTCAAAGACGCGATTGAACGTCGTCCGGTGTTTCGCCGTCTGCAGGAACAAGTGAAAAAAGTTTTGGGTATCAACATCAGCAAACAGGTTAAGAGTTGGTGGTTATTTGGTTCTACGCAAGGCCCAAAATCCGGAACCCTTATTCTTGATACAACGGTCATGTCCCAAACCCTCATTGACCAGCTCAAACGCCGCGTGAAAACACCGCGTGGTTTTTATGATGGCATAACGATATTCCGTGTTGACATCCCAGCAAAACGCCGAGCCAGCTCCAAGGCAGGGCCGGTTTTTGTTGCGGTCGTGAGACCTGGAATAATTGTCGCGTCGCTTTCGGAAACATTACTCGAGCATTCGCTGGACTGCCATTTGGGTATCAAAAAAAGCGTCACACCGCACAGTCACCTGTTTAGTGGTTTGACAACTGACGAAATCATGTATTTCTCGGCAGTACATCTGCAACGCGCAATTGAGGCAGCGCAAAATCCTCTGGCTATTCCGCCACAAATTAGAAGCGCCAAAGCAATTCACATTATGGTGAGGTCAACACGGCAGGCTCTCGAACTTCACGGGTATCTGCGGATGGTTGCAGCCCAAGCCGCAGCACGCTCAACCGCCCAGTTGAAGGCACTGAAAAAACTGGCGTATCACGCCAATTCGGGTGCCAACGCGACGGATCGACAAATGATTCTCGCTGGCGTCATATTACGATTCCAAGCAGATGTAAAAGGCAACCGTGTACTGTTTCACTGGTCGATACCTTACTCGCTTTTAGCGCGTCTTGGACCGCCTCATCACCGCGGCGGATAATCCCTGTTCCCTGATGACAGGATATTGGAGCATAATCGGATATACTTTCAACTATGGAAATGCAGACGATATCAGATGCCGTGCCGGTTTTAATTGCTGATCCCCTAA
Source organism: Phycisphaera mikurensis (assembly GCA_022730455.1). Taxonomy (GTDB): domain Bacteria; phylum Planctomycetota; class Phycisphaerae; order WQYP01; family WQYP01; genus JAJZGD01. The sequence continues at coordinate 7,142 of DZDI01000055.1, forward strand.
ACGCCCGTATTCTGGCGGTTTCAGAGGATCGTATCAGTGGTTTCTCGGCGGATCCTATTGGTGAAATTTCGCAGCTTTCAGGTGTCGATACCGACACCGTTATTGAGCGAATTACCGCGATGCTCAAAGCCGGAGTTATTCGCCGCGTGCGCCAAACATTGCTGGCGACAAGTTTGGCTGACGGTGCATTGGTAGCGTGGCAAATCCCGGCGGAAAAACTGAACGCAGCTTTTGAGTTTATGTTTCAGAAAGACCCGTTTTCCGGTCACGTTGTTATTCGTTCCACCGATGGTGCCACCGCGGGATCGCGTTTCCGGCTCTGGACCACGCTCAAAGTTCCGCAGGGATTTTCCATTCGTCGTCATTGTGAGGTGCTTGGGCGTCTTGTGGGTGCAGAGGCGTTCCATTTAATGCCCGCCAAATGTCTCTTCGCACTGGGCGTTGGGCATGTGAGACGGCGGCAAATCCTGCCCGGCAGCAAATCAGATGAACCTGCCGTGGTAATATCCACGGAACTTGTTGAGCTTTCACCCGAACAGTGGGCTGCGCTGGTGGCGATTAAAAGAGAATTTACACCCGATGAATTGCAACGCGATATTTGGGCGCCTCGTGCTGCCGAAGCTGGTTTTTCCAAGGCAGATTTTCTGCGTGTTGGCGCCGATCTATCCGCCAAGGGCGTTATTGGGCGGTTTTCCACCTTCCTCGAACACGTCAAGCCTCTGCAGACGGGCGAGAAGGTAACGCAGTATAATGCGCTGTACCATTGGGCAGTGCCTCCGGGGCGCGAAATAGAAGCGGGGCGGCAGGTCGGGCGGTTTCACATCATGACCCACGCCTACTGGCGCGAAGGGGGGGCGGACTTTGGGAACGTCAACATTATGGGCGTCGCCCACGGTAAGGATAAGCAGTTACTGCTGGAACACAAAAGTGCCATCGATACGCATCTGAAGAATCTGGGAATTGAGGTTGCGTACACCAATGTATTTTGGGGTGGCCGGAGCGAAATAAAACCCAGTGAATTTGTTCCATCTGAATATGTGCGGTGGTGTCAGCAATGGAACGTCGATGCAGATTCAATGCGAAAGGCGTGAAGGCGCTATTCGACGCTGGAAGGAAAATGGACCATGACTGATCGTGATATGTTGAATGCTATCTCCCGCGATGGCGGCCAATCCGAACCGTTTGATATTGATCAGGCGGTGAACGAAGCAATGGCAGGGCTGACAATGGACGACTTGCTTTCGCGCGTAAGCCAGACCTCGCCAACCGTCGAACCTGATCAGGCACGCCCTGTGAGAGGCGGTCGCCCGGTGGGGACGCAGGAATCGGACAAAGGCGAAAGCCGAATTCGCCGCGGAGTCATCGCCGCCGTTCGCGGCGGCAATGTTTTTGTCGATCTCGGCGGCAAATCGCAGGGCGTCTGTCCGCTGGAACAATTTGTGCCAGCGGATATCAATTTACCGGAAGAGGTTGTGCGCGTTGGCGAAGAATATGAATTTGTCTATGCGGGCTATAACGCATCCGAGGGACTGGTGCTGCTTTCCCGGCGCGGTTCGGTTAGCCATGGAGGCTGGAATGATTTACACCCCGGCGATGTAGTTGAAGGCTTGGTGACGGGTGCTAATAAAGGCGGCTTGGAGCTTAAAATTAATAATCTCCGGGCGTTTATGCCTGCCGGGCAGGTGGATGTTAAATTTATATCCGACATGGCCGTATTTGTTGGCGAACGCCTCAAGTGCGAAGTTGTCGAGGTGGACCGCAACGACAAGCGCCTGATCGTAAGTCGCCGCAACATCGTCGAAGCCGAACTGGCCGTCAAAAGAGTGGAATTGTGGTCGCGTCTGGCTACGGGACAGATCGTCTCCGGTACGGTGACGCGAATCATGCCTTTTGGGGCATTCGTTGATCTAGGTGGAGCGGAGGGGTTAATACATGTTTCCGCCATGAGTCACGGGCGTGTTTCAGATCCAACTAAAATTGTGCAGATTGGGGATATGGTTCAGGCTATGGTGTTATCCCTTGATCCTGTAAAACAGCGGATTGCCCTTGACCTGCGGTTTCGCTTGGCTGACCCATGGCTGACGGCCTTTGATCGATATCAGGCCGGGACGACAGTTGATGGTGTGGTAACCCGGCTGGTGGACTTTGGCGCATTTGTAGAAATCGAACCGGGGGTCAATGGACTTGTGCACATCTCCGAGCTTTCAAGTCGGCGCATAAGCCATGCCCAGGAGGCGGTGTCGGTAGGCGATCGTATCAAGGCGAAAGTCCTGACCATTGACCGTGATAAAAAGCGTGTCAGTCTTTCAATAAGCCAGGCCAATGCGCCGTCCGTATCCAACGCTTCGGCGACGGTTGCCCCTCTATCCAGCGAGCTGGCCAGAGGCAATCAGCCCATGACGTCCGTGAACACTGTTGGCACCGCGGTCGAGCGGCCGCGACCATTGAAGGGGGGGTTGTAGACCTCAGATTGTACCCGTGGCTCGTTAAGGTGGAATGGCTTGACAAACATTGTGAAAAATAGTACAAAGTCCGGAAGTGAGAGCGCTGGGCAGGGTGACTCGGGTGATTTGCCGGATGCAGAGCTGAGTGGAGGTGTAAGACGCACTCCCCCAAGTGGGGGTGCGATAGGTCGGCTCGAAGAGCATATCGCACGGAAAAGTGATGCAAGCGGTTTTACGGGATGGAGAAAATTGGCGGGTGCGGGGTTTGAGTTTTTTGGCATTGTGCTGATTTGTGCGTTGGTGGGAATGTGGTTGGACGATAAATTCAATCTCGGTGGAATGGGCGCCTTGGGCGGAATTGTTCTGGGCGTCGTCGGCGGAACTTATCTGCAAATCCGCACCATTCTACAAAGTGGTAAAAAATAGGTTGTGGCCGTGGTGCAAGGGAACGAATCAAAGGCAATTTCTTCGGTGCGGCTGCGCCTCAGTCTGCTCTTGTGTCCCGTGGTACTGGTATTGACTGGTGCCGGGCTGGGGGCGGCCGGGTCTGCTGCTTTTCGTCATCCTGTTCACCCGCTGGAGTTGGGCGTTGCGGCACTCATCAGCATCGTCGTCGGAATCTTTGCCGTCCTGCCAATGGTCATCATGATTGGTGGCGGGGGTCTGACCTTGCTGCGGTGTGCGACCATGGCGAATATGGCGCGGCTGGTGGGTATCATGATCGGCGGACTTCTCGCCGTGGTGTTCCTGCCCAAAGATGCCCATAAGATGGCACTGATCGTCTGGCTGGTGGCCTTTTACTTTCTGCTGTTGATTGGGGAGAGCATTGTTTCGTCGTGGGTAATGAAGCATTCGTGTCATTGATATGGCCCGTGATTTTTGTTTTTTGCGATCCGTATTTGACGATATGCGGTTGTTGGGTTAAAACCTCAAACCCCTGTGCGTTTGATCGCGGTTCTGGCGGGCCGTTGTAAACCTTGGGGCAAAAGAAATTCGAGTGGTTATGATTTCCGGTTGTTTTACCGAACCCTTTGCAATGCCTCTTGCGGCGGTTAATGTTCTTAGCGGCACCGTCCCGCATGATATTTTTGCGCATCCCCTTTTCACTCTATTCGGGCAAAAAACTTATTTCACAAGTCATGTGTTGATGCTCGTCTTATCCGCGGGATTGATGCTTGCCATATTCCCTTATATGGCGCGGAAATTAGAGACCGATCCGGTACCAAAAGGTGCACGTAATTTTTTCGAGGCCATGCTGGTATTCCTCAAGCAGGAAACTTTTGATCCCATGCTCGGTAAATGGTCTGACGTATTTACGCCATATCTTTGGACCGCTTTCTTCTTCATACTTTTCGCAAATCTGCTGGGCATGATGCCCGTTGCGGAAATTGTGCAGATACTTAATCGTGGGTTTGGTTGGCATATTCCAGACTTTTGGGGTGGCGCGACCGGCGACCTTACCGTCACAGCCACCCTTGCCCTTTGCACATTTTTCACCGTACATGTGACTGGTGTCGGTGAATTTATCCGCCAGGCTCGTCATCCTAATGGGCCATCAAAACACTCAGATGATCATCACACATCTCATTCCGGCGCGGTGGCGCATAAAACGGTGCCAACGCGATCTCTGCCGATTGCCATTGTCGTGGGTGTTCTTAAATATCTCGCCCATCTGGTTCCACCGGGCGTGCCGATATTCCTCTGGCCTCTGATGTTTGTACTGGAACTGCTGGGCACGTTTGTAAAGCCTCTTGCACTTTGCATGCGTTTATTTGCCGTGATGATGTCGGGGCCTTTGGTCGTGGCCGTGCTGGTGAGTATCGTCTTTGCCCTTGGGGGCGTTTTGATGCGCAGTGTTGCCGGACTGCCTGTGATATTATTCGGAACGGCCTTTGAGTCTCTGCATCTTCTGGAGGCGTTTCTCCAGGCGTATATCTTCACGCTGCTGAGTGCTGCTTATATCGCAGAGGCAGTCGCAACCGAACACTGATACCGACGAGGCGTGGTGCCGTCGAAGGGCTTATTTGTTTTGACACACCAAAGGAGTTGTATATGGATGCCGCAGTGGCGACTCATGTTTCTCATGTAATTGTGCACAGCACTGGATCAATGGACTCCTTGGTGAAGTCGATTGAAATTGCCGGTGCCTTGATTGGAGCTGGCGCGGGCGTGGGCGGTGCAGGCGCTGGCGTCGGAGCCATCGGCCAGGGCATGTGCGAATCCACAGCGCGCCAGCCTGAACTCATCAACATGATCCGCACCCAGTTTTTTCTGGCCGCCGCCATCATTGAAGGCTTCACCTTCCTGCTGCTGGTTCTGGCGATGATCGTGTTGATCCGCAATGGCGGACTCTAACAGCATGACGACGGGGAGCGATGTGTTTGTTCGCTCACCGCGTCGGTATGTTGGCGTTTAATCAAATGTGGATTGGAAACCAGTATGCGTAGTTTAATCAGATACAGTCTTCGGCGGGTGGCGGTCGCTAGGTGGTCGATCCCCGTTGCGGCAACGGTGGTCACCCTGAGTGGTGCGTCGATGGCCTTCGCATCCAATGGCAGCAAGTCGGCGCAGGAGGGCGCATCGCTGATGTCGATTCAAGTCGGCATGGCGGTTATTACCCTTATTATCTTCATTCTTTTGATCGTGCTTTTGGGTAAATTTGCGTGGCGACCACTCATTACCGGCCTCAAGCGGCGCGAAGACGCGATCCGTGAAAGCATACGGGCCGCAGCCGAAGCCGAGGCGCAGGTGGAGCGAACGCGTAAGAATCTGGAAGAAAAAATTGCCGAGGTGCAGAGGCAGGCCTCCATACAACTGCAACAGGCGAAAGCGGACGCGGCCAAGGCGGCTGAATTAATTCGGCAGCATGCCGAGGCGGAATCGCGGGCTATTAAAGATCAGGCTCTGCGCGACATTCAAAATGCCAAACAACAGGCGCTTTCGGATATCGCCCGACAATCCGTTGAATTAAGCGCTCGGATGGCCGGCAAAATTCTTGCGAGAAGTCTTACCATCAACGATCAGCAGCGGCTTATTGACGAAACGATCGCGGAATTGGCGCATAGTTAGTTAGATGGATGCGATGCCTCAGACAAGCGGTGTGTCGCAGTGTTAAACGGTAATTGGCAAGGGATATTCGTATGAGTCAGGAATCTACGGTTAATGCATCGATTGCTGCGGTTTACGCCACCGCACTCTACGATGCAGCGCTGGCCGCAGGCGCCGTCGATGATGTGCTCAGCGATATTGCGTCTATGGTAGAGTTGGCGCACAATAAACCGGAATGGAACGAATTTTTGCGTTCACCTGCCATAACCAGCGAACAAAAACTATCGGTGATCGAACGCACCATTGGCGAATATCTCAACGCTTTAACGCTATCGACGTTACGCGCGATGGCTCGTCGCAATCGGCTTGATTTGTTCCGCCAGTTTGTTCACGAAATGGAAATCCTGCATCGACAGCGGCGCGGTCGCTTGTTGGTAGACGCCTTGACGCCCATGCCTCTCACGCCGGATCAAATACAAGGCATAGAGCGGGCGTTGAGTGCGAAATATAACGCCCAGGTTGCACTGAACGTCATTAGTGCCCCGAATTTGATCGGTGGTATACAACTTAAAATTGGTGACACGTTTGTCGATGGTTCAGTTCGTCAGAAACTTTTTGATATGACCCGCCGCATCAGACATAGCGTGCTTACTGATGTGGCGGTGGATTCGCAGCGGATGGTTTTAGCTTAATAAGCGCCACCCTTGGGCGCGCTGTATAGAACAACGGAAGGTGCTGATATATGAAATTCAAAGTTGATGAGATAGCCGCTGTCATTCAGCGCGAAATCAGCAATTACAAGGATCAGTTGGATGTCTCCCAAACGGGGCGCGTCATTGACATCGGCGACGGCATCGCCCACATATACGGTCTGAATCAAGCCATGGCCGGCGAGATGTTGGAATTTCCCAACGGCATCTTCGGGCAGGTCTTTAACTTGGAAGAAGAAACGGTCGGAGCCGTTGTCTTCGGCGATTACGCCGAGATTAAAGAAGGTGATGTCGTTAAAGCCACGGGGCGACTTCTTTCCGTTCCGGTCGGCCCCGCACTTTTGGGCCGCGTGGTCAATCCTCTTGGGGAACCCATCGACGGCGGTGCCGCTATTGAAACTGCCGATCGTCGACTCATTGACATCATCGCACCGGGGATCGCCGATAGACAGCCGGTCAAAGAACCATTGCAGACCGGTATCAAGGCTATCGATTCAATGATTCCCATCGGTCGGGGGCAACGTGAACTGATCATTGGCGATCGTAAAACTGGCAAGACAGCGATCGCCGTTGATACAATTATTAATCAGAAAAAGTTTTTCGGCACGCCTGATGAAGTCATTTGTATCTATGTGGCCATTGGTCAGAAGGAATCCACGGTGGCGGGGGTCGTGGACATGTTACGCCGAAGCGGGGCGATGGACTACACCATTGTCGTCAATGCCAGCGCCGCCAATAGTGCTCCCTTGCAGTACATTGCACCTTACGCCGCCTGTGCCATGGCAGAGTATTTTATGTGGAAAGGCAAAGCGACACTCTGCGTCTACGATGACCTTTCCAAACAGGCACAGGCATATCGCCAGCTCTCGCTCCTTTTGCGCCGGCCGCCGGGTCGTGAGGCGTATCCCGGCGATGTGTTTTATCTCCACAGTCGCCTCCTTGAACGTGCCTGTAAGTTGTCCAAAGAAAACGGTGGGGGATCACTAACCGCTCTGCCGGTTATTGAAACTCAGGAAGGTGAAGTTTCCGCCTACATTCCCACCAACGTTATCAGTATCACGGACGGACAAATTTATCTTGAACCGGATCTTTTCTACGCCGGTGTGCGGCCTGCCATCAATGTCGGCATCTCGGTGAGCCGCGTCGGTGGATCGGCACAGATAAAAGCGATGAAGCACAAAAAAGTAGCCGCATCGCTCCGTTTGGATCTGGCTTCATACCGTGCCCTCGAGGCGTTTACCCAGATTGGAACCGATCTGGACTCCGCCACGCAGAAGCAATTGGATCGCGGGGCAAGAATGGTGGAAGTTCTCAAGCAGCCGCAGTACCAGCCCATGGAAGTCGTAGATCAAATTGCCGTGATATACGCCGCGACACAGGGATTTATAGATAATGTCGCGATCCGCGATGTGCAGCAGTGGGAAAATGGCTTTGTCGATTACTTGAAGACCTCCGGCGAAGCCGTGCGTAAGGAAATCATGGCGAAGCGTGAACTCACTGATGATCTGGAACGTCGCCTGATCGAGGTCATTAAGAATTTCACCAATGTGACGCCGCTGAATAAGAAAAAACTTGATGGGCTTTTGGCTAAGGCTCCCACAGCGACAGTGGCGGACCCCAAAATAGCGGAGGTGGCCCGCTAACGACGGGCGATTATGGCAAAAGCACGTGAAATTGTTAAACGCCGCAAGGCTGTCCGCAACATCCGCAAGATCACAAAGGTGATGCAGATGGTGGCCACTTCGCGCTTTCAAAAATCGCTTAAACGCGCCAAGGCCACCCGTCCCTATGTGGAGCACCTCACGGACCTGGTGCATACCGTCGCGGCCTCCGTGGGCAATCTGCCGTCGTCCGTGCGACACCCGCTTTTGGCCCAGCGCAACATCAAACGCGTCGGCCTGCTGGTTGTAACCAGCAACCGCGGTTTGGCAGGGGCGTTCAACAGCAACATTCTCCGCCTCGCCATGCATCACGTACGGGATTTGGAAGCGTCCGGCAAGCAGGTGGAAATTTACGTCGGAGGCCGCAAAGGGGCCGCCTATTTCCGCTTCGCCCGCCGTCCGGTTCGCCACGCCTATACGCAGTTTGGTGATAACCCCCGGGCCGAAGATGTGGTAGAAGTAGCGCAAAATCTGATGGATGATTTTGTCAGCGGCCACATTGATGCCATTAAAATTGCCTACGTCAAATTTATTAATGTTGGCCAGCAGAAGCCCATGATTCAAAATATATTGCCGATGAACCTTTCATCCGCATCCAAGAACGACCAGCCCGTGATTAAAGCAGATATTGAATTCAGTCCCGACGCACCAGTCTTGCTCGCCGGACTTTTGCCGACAATGGTGAGGAATGCTGCCTTCCAGGCGTTTATTGACTCGGCTGTGTCCGAACAGATCGCCCGAATGCTGGCAATGGCGGCAGCAACTGAAAACGCCGAGAGTATGTCCAAGGTGCTTACACGCGACTACAACCGTGCCCGGCAGTCGCAGATCACGTCGGAGCTGGCTGAACTGATGGGCGGCGTTGAGGCAATGAAGTAATTGGATTTCGTAATTCTGGATTATTCCGGCTGCATTAGTATTCTCCAGCCGGTCTGGACATTGGAGTTATCCCCATGGCAACCGTAGGTAAAATTTCGCAGGTCATTGGTTCCACATTTGACGCTGAATTTCCCGAGGATCATCTTCCATCAATCTACAACGCCATTCGCGTTGATCATGACGGTGGAGCCGATGGCGTATCCATTCGCCTTACCGGCGAAGTACAGCAGCATCTTGGTGGAGGAAGAGTCCGGGCGGTGGCCTTGGGCAGCACCGATGGATTGGTGCGCGGGATGCCGGTGACCGATACCGGTTCACCGGTGTGTGTACCTGTGGGAATGGAAACGCTGGGGCGGGTGTTTAACCTGCTTGGTGAGCCGATCGACAAACGTGGGCCGGTTCAGGCTAAGCAAACACGCTCCATCCACCAGCCTCCTCCGGAGTTTCAAAATCTGGAGCCTAAAACCAAAATATTTGAAACCGGCATCAAAGTCATTGACCTGCTTGCCCCCTACGTCCGCGGTGGAAAGACCGGATTGCTTGGTGGGGCGGGTGTAGGTAAAACGGTCATCATCCAGGAACTGATCGCCCGTTTGGCTCGTTTTCACAGTGGTTTTTCATGTTTCGCCGGTGTGGGCGAACGTACCCGTGAGGGTAATGACCTTTGGCTGGAAATGCAGGAAGCCAAGATTGGTGATACCGGTAAAAGCGTCATTGATCAGACGGTCATGGTCTTTGGTCAGATGAATGAGCCGCCGGGCGCCCGCCTGCGTGTGGCGCTCTCAGCCCTTACCATGGCTGAATATTTCCGGGATGAAACCGGATCGGACGTGCTTCTGTTTATTGATAATATTTTCCGTTTTACTCAGGCCGGTTCAGAAGTTTCCGCCTTGCTCGGTCGCATGCCATCCGCTGTGGGTTATCAGCCCACCTTAAGCACCGAAATGGGCGACCTTCAGGAGCGCATCACCTCCACCAATAAGGGCGCGGTAACTTCCGTACAGGCGATCTACGTGCCCGCGGACGATCTGACCGACCCGGCGCCTGCGGCCACGTTTACCCACCTCGATGCATTTACTGTGCTTAGCCGCAGCATCGCGGAAAAGGGCATTTATCCGGCGGTTGACCCGCTTGAAAGCTCCAGCCGCATCATGGATGTCAACTTCCTTGGTGAAGAGCACTACACGGTGGCACAGACGGTTAAAAGAATTTTGCAGCGTCATAAAGATCTGCAGGACATCATTGCTATCTTGGGCGTTGATGAACTCAGCGAAGAAGACAAACTGATCGTCGCCCGTGCCCGCCGCTTGGATCGCTTCTTCAGCCAGCCGTTCTTCGTGGCTGAAGTGTTCACTGGTAAATCCGGCTCTAATGTTAAGCTGACCGATACCATCCGCAGTTGCAAAGAAATCGCCGAAGGCAAGTGGGATCACCTGCCCGAATCGGCCTTCATGTATGTGGGTACAGTGGAAGAGGCTGCCCAGCAAGCCGCCAAAATGCAAAGTTAGGCACCTTCTGCCTACTGCTCACTGGCTATCCCCATCTGTTCAGCCGGAACCTCGTCGCGCAGCTGAGTCCTGATGCGGCCAACCCTGCGGGCCGTGGTCTTTGTCGCTCGTCGTCAATGTATGTTCCCATACGCAATCCTCCT
>DZDI01000056.1 GCA_022730455.1 Phycisphaera mikurensis
CTGGTCGATTCGTCCTGAGCTTGCCCGCCAGAGGCGTGAAGCGGTAAACAGTTACAGGCACCATCCCGTTAAACTAGCTACGTCCCCGCTTCGCTCACCGATATTCTCCGCTTCAAGTTTATTGAGCCTTTTCTCCTGACGGTCGATCTTTTGATAAGCTTGATAGACCTCCGGGCGAATGGCACGCAACTCACATTCCATATCCTGACATTGCCCGCGGTAAAACCGCAGTTGGCCCTTGAGTTCACCGTACCGCTTAAGAAAGCGATTGTAGCGCAGCGCCAGATCACGGTATTGCGTGATGCTCACGGTTTGACGGGCGGCCGTCTTTGCGGCCAGTTGTTTGCGATGTTTTTGAACTTCACCATCCATGGTGAAATCAAGCATACCACCACTTACCAGAGCGCGCCAGCGCCATTATTGTGAATATTTGCCGCGGACCGGTAAACAGTTACCTTTTCGTGTCTCCACGATCAGGCAAACGCTCCCAATTCCCGGTAGTGGGATCATAGCGGTGCAACCGGCCTCCAAACTCGGGGAAAGGGGGGGCGCCGGGCTTACCCCATTTGATCTTGGCCCATTTTCCATGGCTCCGGGCATAGGGTCGTCCGTCCTTGTATTTAATCAGGAGGCGTCCCCTGATCCCGACATCCAACCATGCTCCTTCGTGATTAAACCCCCCGCTACGCATCAGTATCAATGGAAGTCCATAGTAGGATCGACGACAATAGCCCAAAGAGAACAGAGGCTTGACGCTAATGATGGCCAAGTTGTTCACGCGCCCTGTGACTTTATCGTAGCTAACTGTCAGCGTCACTTTGTCGGCCCCTGACCCCGCCCAGTACGCACCCGGCATGAGTCTGGCCCCTTTGTCGGCCCAAATTTTGTTAGGTGCCAATGACGCCCTCGCAGGTACCGAACCAGTTGTACCGCGAAAGCATAATGAGCCGAGAATGAAGCTGCCAACCATCAATACCACCAAAACGATGGCCCGAACCGCAAGTCCCTGCCTCAAGAACATTGCACACGCTCCTATAATTGCCCCCGGTTCCGGCCCTGTTTCTCCAATCTAGTGTAGTGTTCCACGAAACCCTAGGGGGGGCGGAGCAGCTTTTGGTCCTAGCACCCGCCGCCACAGGCCTTCAATTGGGACCCAAGCCCGCAAGTTATGGAGGGAGGGACCACCGGATCGGCGTAGTTGGGCGTTGACTACTTTTTTTCCGTCCCGCCCATTTCCACCCCAGCAAGCAACCGAAAATGAAATGGCTGCCGCGCCGGAGCGCTTCGCCAAAATGACGGCGACACGAAAATGGTAACGCCCCGCCCTCCGCCATGTCAAGCCAAAAAGGAAGAAACCCACAAATAACAAATAAGTTACCGGGCCTTGACGTCTCGTAAGGCGAGCGTCACATCTTTTATGGTGTAGATATCGCGCAAAATTTCCGGATGGTATGGTGATCGCGGCGAAAAGACCGCCAGAAAAGGAATAGCTCTTCCACCGAGTTTAACCAGCAGCGATTGGGCAATGGGATTTTGAGTCGTCAGATCCGCACGGAGCAGCACAGCCGCCACCTTGTGAAACCGCCGGCGTATGACGGCGCTGTCCAGTACGGTGGCTTTGACAAACTTGCAGTTCACACACCAATTGGCGGTAAAATCAACCAGCACGGGGTGCCCTTTTTCAAGGGCGGCTTGCAGGCGGTAAATATTAAACGGCTGCCAACGATCGACCGCAAATGAGGAATGGACACGGTTTGCAATGGCTTTCTGCGCCGGCTGTACTGTAGTTGCCAATGAAGAGGTTACAGGTTGGCCACCGGATAAAAGCCATACGGCCCCGCCGGCCAGGACAACGCTCACGATTATTCCTGCGGTACGAATCGCCCATACACGCCGCATGGACATTTCATAGGTAGGCCATTGCCCCCAAATCCACGCGCCGAGGCAAAATGCAAGCGCCACAAATGCGCCGATGAGCATTTGATGCCGATCGTGCAGTGTACCCACCAAATAAATGGCAACCCCTATGGTGATAATGCCTAAACCTTGTTTGATGAGTTCCGACCAGCGGCCGGTGCGGGGCACTTTGGCGATAAAGCCGGGAAACAGCGCCAAGACCACATAGGGCGCCGCCATGCCGATGCCGGCCAAACCAAAAAATAAAATCGTTATGAAGATGGGCCTTCCCAATGCCCAAGTGATCATGACACCTAAAAATGGTGCGCTGCAGGGCGTGGCCAACACCGTAGCCAGCAAACCTGTGAAAAACGAACCAACGTAGCTGCCTGACGCGGGCGCAGCGGTATACACCGCCTGTGGTAAATTTACAGTCCAGACGCCCAACATCGAAAGTCCTGCCAAGGCCACAATGACCACCAGCGTCACCACGAAAAATGGATTTTGAAACTGCTCTCCGTAAAAATACAACTTGTCCCCCGCCAATTTTTGCAAACCTAACAGCAATGCGATCGCCATAAACAGGGCGAGCACACCGGCCGTGAACGCCAGCGCATGCCAGAGAGCTTTTTCTCGACTGCCATGGGCCTGTTCCACCATCGCCATCACTTTTATGGGGATCACGGGGAGTACACATGGCATGACGTTTAATATTAAGCCGCCAATGAGTGCAAAAAGCACCAGCGCCCATATGGGAATGTCCATGTGATTGGCCGGGGCGTAGGGATGATCCTGAATATAGGCCATTTCACTTGCGGCCGAGGTTTTTGGGGCGATATCATCGTTTACCGCCGTTATCGCCGCAGCTCCCCCACTGCCCGGTGAGATGCCACCTGTTCCACCGGCGCTGGCCGGCGTTCTTGTCGGTGTGGCAGTTGCGTGCCGAAAACCCTCCGCTTGCGTTACATGAATGGTAACGGCCCATTTTTGTTCCTGCGGGATGAAACACGATATGGCATTGCAGGCCTGCGTTTGTAATTTGATCGGAACCATGTAGTTCCCGCGAACTGCGGTTTTAAGCATAAAAAATGGAACGCGCAATTTCACGGTTCCCTCATAAACGGCGAGTTTACCCAGCGGCGTAATGACTTTGGATGCTGGAATACTGATCGCTCGAGGGTAGATCACCTTTCCAAATCGAATGCCGGTTACCTTCTTGATCGTTAATTCAGTTGGTACCAGATTTTTATCCAGCGGCTTGTGGCTTTGAATATGAAAGCCACGGGCGATGGTCACGCGTACCGTTATCTTTCCCGCATCCCCTGGCTGGAGCGTTGCCGGTGAGGCTTTGAGGGTAACCGATATATGGCTTGGCATATTAAGCAGTTGGGCGTTGACATGTTTGGCCGCCAATAGCCATCCGAGTAGAAAGATGGTCAATTGAAGTGCAGGGATGATCCGATTCAAGGGTATTTTACCGCGCAGGGGTTTAACAGGTACAGGATGACCTTTTGCACTTGGAATGTCGGCATTACGGGTGGACCTATTCATACCTGATAGTATACGAAGCAATGCCGTCTGCCGGTCAAGCACGCACTATCAATAGGCATTTCGGGCTCGGCCCATGCCCCGTGGATCAATACCGCAAGGGTGACCGTTCGGCAGGTTAATAGAAATGCGTATCAAACTGGAAGCTTGCCAAGATAACATCAGGGATGGCATCGGAGCTCAAATGGGTGACGGCGATCAATTAGTGGCCGATTTATAGGGTAGTTCTCCGGGAATGAATGGCAAACTGCTGACTTCAAAATTTTCTGGTTCGCCCCGCAATAACCATAAAATGGGGGTACCCGTGATCTTACTCGCCAAGTCGAGCACCTCAATTGGCGGGACGCGACCTTTTTCATAATAGTTGTAGGTTGACGGCGATAACCCCATTAAAAACGCGAACTTAGACTGACCACGCCGTCCACACACCTGCATACGCACCTGCTTAAGCCGAATGCAAATCTGCAAATAATCACCTCGCAAATGCGTTTGGGGTATCAGTATGACCATCACCATCTCCACATAAAAATGCTCGATGATCCAAGCCTCATGGGATCACCGAGGGGCGCACACGACAAATGACAATCAGACGATATAACAATCGCCGCGTCGGGCGATGGCGTCACTGCTGGGCGCCAGCCAACCAAAAAGGGCTAGGAGTCCGTCCCAATAATAGCAGGGCTGCGATGTGCCGAAAACGCCCCGATTGCAAGGCGTCGGGCCGACGGCGACTCTGCTGAAGATGAGTCGTCGAGGCTCGAGAACGCCGCAGATAGGGCGCTTCCGGCACACCCCGGTGCGACACGTCTTTCGTCAGGCCGCTGCGGCCCGGCCTGCGCGGCAATTTGAACAGTGTTCATCTCTCAATATGTGCCGCAGCAAGGTTGGGATTTTCACTCACAGCGACCACAGGCTAAATGCCCCGGCCGTAATACTGTCACCTCGTCATGGTCACCACAAGCCGAAGGACCTTGCCAAAAACCCGTAACAACAACATCCCTGCGATCGGTATTAAACCGATACGAGTTGAAGCAAACGATCCCCATGCTCTTGCACCCATTTTACCTTGCGTTCGATCATTTTCAAGAATCCGCATCCTTCGATACGTCCAAACGATCCTGTCGCGGCTATATGAAAGGCACTTTCCGCCACCATTGCCTCGACCATCAGATGCGGCACTGCCTGAAGTTCGGCCATACTTATCATATCGACGGAGTCGTAACCACGAACAAAACTCTGAAAGCGCACCTCGTCCACATGGTCGGGCCATGTGGATGGATCATCGCCGCCACCAATAATTGAAAACTGCAGTGCCCCATTGGCCATATCGATGATCCGCTGCTGCATCCGTGCGGAGTCATAATCAATCACCCCCACCACGCGGCCATTGCGAAAAAGCATGTTGCCAGGATGCCAGTCACTGTGGACAATTTGTAGCGGCCAGTCTTGGAGCCCGCGGTTATTGACGGCGGTGGCCGCTTTGATGTAACTTTCTCGCAGATATTCTAGAATCGATGGTACGGTGGATCGGTCCGAACCCTGATCGTCGTTCGCCCGGCGGATGGTATCCGGTATTTGATCGATACTGGAATTAATGTGTCGTGAGTTGTGGTAACTGCCCACGGGCGGTTCATATTCCGGCGTATAATCGCGCAGCAGCTTATGGTATAGCGCCAATATGCGGCCGGAGTCGCGAGTTGCCTCCAGCGAGTTGTCATACCCCGCGCCTCGAATATATTCAAATAATTCATAAATAGCGCCTAGTACCTGAAGCATGGAATTGTTTTCCTTGCGCGTACCAATTAAATGCGGCAGCGGAAACTGCTTCTCTGCTAAAAACAACTGGATGGCGTGGCAAAATGCGACCTTGAACGGATCATCTTTTCCGCTGGCGCGGCGCTTAAGCAGGTATTCTGCCTTGGTTGTTCGAATAAGCAATTTGGGCGCTTTGCGCGATCCACGAGGGAATTCCTTAATCGCCTCGATAACGCCCAAGTCGTAGTGGCTCAGCACCACGGCAAGTTCCTCGGCACTAAATTTTTCGCGCTCACTCATCGGCATGCATTCCGAAAAATACTACCATGGGTACCTTACAACAGCTATTTTGATGGTAATCCATGCTGCAACTGTGTCAAGAATAACCGGCTGAGAATCTATTTAGCGCGCAGGCGGGTCGTGACAGTTTCTGCCAAAAGGCCAGCACCAGAAACAAGGCTGCATAAACCGTCACAGGCCCATTTTTAAGGAGGTTACCTGTCAACCGCGCCCTTCGCTCACCAACGCGCGTATACCCGCCCGCGACGCCCCCATCGCCGGGCCGACGGTAAACGCCGTCGCCAGGGCCGCGGTTATCAAGGCACCCCAGAGGATCGATCCCCATGAAATAACAAATCGTGAATCAAATCCCACCATGCGGTGATCCACACGTGTAGCCATGAGCGCAATATAAATGCCGAGAAACGCTCCAATCACGATGCCGACGATCACCAATATGGACATTTGTGCAATGACCAATCGCAGAATTTGCCAACGTGTGGCGCCCACCGCCCGCAATATCCCAAATTCATAGCGTCGCTGACGGATGGCCGCTGCGATTAATATTGCGGCCCCGATCGCACCCACCAGCATGACGCCGATGGCGGCGGCAGAAAGCGCCCGCATGACATCGGTAATGAACCTGTTAAGATGACGTTTCATTTGTCGAACCGACGTTCCATGCAACTGCAGAGCGCCGAGGCCAAGGATGGAACCGAGCATCGAAGGTGCTGTCGATTTGGACAAAAACTGCTTTACGGCCACGATGACCTGCATAGCTTTCGCCTGCTTGCGGACATTAAGCATCACCATGTTGCATCCCGGTACACCGAACCACGCTTTAGCGTCGTGCAACGTACCGAGCACCGCCAGCGCCGCCGTTTTATGAAAAATCTGCCCCACCCGCAGATAATTCTGCGCAATATCAATTCCTGCAGAACGGCCGATGCCCGCTACTTTCACTGTTTTCGGTCCGGCAATAGTTCCAAGCACCACCCGGTCTTGCATCGATAAATGCAAGGCGCGGGCACCCTGCGGGGAAATCACAATGCCTTGACCGCTTTCGATGGCTTTTTCAACTGTTGCGGCCGAGGCCCCTATGTATTTCAAACCCAGCATCGGCGCAAACGTTTTAGGTTCCACTGCAACAAACAGCAGACGAACTCTGTGGCCCTTTATCATTCCATGCACCCAAAACGCTGTAAGGGCCGAAGCCAAACGCACACCCTTCACGTGAGTGGGGATCGCTTTTACCTGCTTGATGGAAATAGGCTGAAATGGGCTAAACACGAACGCATCGGGGAAATGGGCCGGGAACTCCCACGACGCCAGCAACCCATCGCCGCGCGAACGCATCGAGACAAAAAAGGCCATACCTGCAAGCAGCGACGCCGCCATTGCACCAGCCAGATACGGAGAGCGTACCCAATTGTGTGCTATGAATTGACGGCTGATGCCCCACAGCCAGGCCACCGGTCGGGCACACAGCCGCTCGGTCATCAGCACGGCGGCTGGGCATGCGAGGCATGCGGCCAGAATAATCATGGGTACACCAAAGAAAAGATAAAACCAGACAGCCCATTGCGGACTTGGCATGATCCATAATACCACTTGCAGTACCCACAAAATCGCCGCCACAATCGCCAGAATGTAAATACGCCGCGGATGGTTCTGACGCCCCCCGATTAAAAATGCAGACATAGGCTGAGCACGGACGGCTGTCACCAAGGGCGGCAAACTGCCGATGACCACTGCGAAGCCCCCCACCACCACCGCAAGCACCAGCGTAACGATAGAAATGTGAAACACCGAAAAAAAATGGGGGTAATGATGGGTAAGCGCCCAGACCGCGAAGAGTCCGATGGCAATTCCCCCACCGATGGCAATAGCGGCGATAACCAGTTGCTCAAAGACAACCAGTACTAAAATTTGTCCGGTAGATGCCCCGATGCAGCGCAGTCGCCCCAGCTCTCGAATCCGCCCCGCCAGGCCCACAAGACCTAAACCCAGTACCAGCACGCCGGCACCAATCGCCGCCGGTATGCTTACGCCCAGACGCAGCGTGCCGATGACACGCCGCATCCGTGAAAACGCATGGCGTGCCGAACCTGCGGCCTGCACGTGTGCGACCGGCCCCAACCGACGGCGGATTTGCGATGCAATCATGCTGGCCTTGATGCCATGAGCGCCGAGCACATCCACCTGCGCCAGACCGTGAATCGGCCATAATTTTTGTAATTGACTCAGCCTAATATATGCCTGCGGAAAAGTGACGAACCGCCGCACAGGAGATCGGTGGATGATACCGATCAATTTAAAGGCGGCGGCGTGTCGACCATCCAACCTAATCGTTGAGCCTACGGTGGCGTGCAGCATGGCCGCCTCCACCCCATTTAATAAAATACCATCGGGATCAGCGGTTAACGAATGTCCGCCCGGAACGGTGAGACCATTGACGGTTCGGCCCGGGCCCATTTGTATTCCTACTACATTAGCGTAGGTAATATGGTCACCATGTTTCATTGGCATATGAGCTGTTGCCCGCCCTTGCACGGCTCGCAAATCGGCCATGACCCGCAGTTTGGCCAGAACTGAAAATGGCAAAAGCTGATGAGCGCGGGCGAACGCCGGTACCACCCGGGCCGTGACGTCCCCAAGTTGTCGGTTTAAGTTGTGCGAAAACGATGCCTCCAGACAATCCATGCCGCCACTGGCTGAAAACACCAGCGCCACGGCCATCATCACAACCAGGCAGGCAAGAACTGTCCGCACGGATTTACCGCGTAAGGAGTTGATAGCGAGCCGCAAGCTCTCCGGCATCCCGGGCCTCCTCCACGTCAAATTGTCCAGCCACGACTCCGTCGCGCAGCACCACAACGCGATCCGCTTCAACGGCCGCCGCCGGTTCGTGTGTCACCACCACCACCGTCAGGTTAGATGAGCCAATCATATCGCTCAACAGCGACCAAAATTGTCGAGAATTGGCGGAATCCAGATTTCCCGTTGGTTCATCAGCGAGAAGCACGGCAGGATTCATCACCATCGCTCGTGCGATAGCGGTGCGTTGCTGCTCACCGCCTGAGAGTGCCTCCGGCCGATGGCGCTGCCGGGCAGAAAGCCCTAGCCGATCAATAAGATGAGCAGCGTGATCCATCACTTCCGCGTTGCATTTTCCCGCCAGCCGGGCTGGCAAAAGCACATTATCCCAAACAGATAAATTGGGGATCAAATTAAATTGCTGAAATATCAGCCCCACTCGATAGCGCCGAAATTCTACACTTTGTCGTTCGGTCAGGCTTGAGATATCCTGGCCACCGATTTTCACTGTTCCAGACGTGGGCCGATCCAGCAGCGCGCACAGATGCAGCAGTGTGGACTTGCCCGATCCACTTGCCCCCATAATCGCGACAAATTGACCGCCATCAATGTGAAACGTAACGCCGCGCAAGGCTTCGACGCGCTGCGATGCAGCATGGTAGTGTTTTTTGACATCGCTGAATTCTATGGCGTATGGTGGCATTAAGTCCTCGTGATAAACAAAATGGTACGTCCCGCGAGCCTGTGCCATCGCGATGATATGCCCAATTTAATTTGCAGGCCAGCAAAAGGCCAACCTCATATTCCTACGCGTCACCTTCCGATACCATCCTACCGGCAGCATTTAATCTTTGGGGTGATTTTGCTACGATGGCGGGAATGAACAGGTTTGGTGATTTCAGACATCCGAGGCCGAAATTCCGACGGGTCACACTTCTGGCCTGCACTCTGATAGCCGGGTGCAGCAATAACGGCCATGTACGTGATGGCAGCGTGACAATGGTGAGCGGCACCGCCCGAGTGCTGGAGATTAACCCATACCTTAAGTCAGCCGTAGTCCGCTACAATGGCCAAATCCATAATGCGTGGTGGAACCGCTATTCCATTTTGTATTTTAATGGGCAGGTAGCCAACACCTTATTGATTCGTTCCGGCGAGAAAATAAAGTTTGACGGATTGCTGGCCGATGGAGATGTCTATTTCGGCCGGGCGTGGCGCGGGGCCGCACCCCCGCCGGTGGTTTATCCCTCCAGCAAAATCGTACATCCCAATGGCACTAACCCCAAGAAACGTATGCGGATTCACAAGGCCACCCCATCGCCCGGAGTACCCGGTATGCCCGGCTTACGTCGCTATCTCAAAGCCCATCTCCGTTCATGATGCACCCAGGAGTCTGTCCATGTCGCCGTGTGGCGATGATTGCCAAAGGTGCACGCCATCCCACCTGTGCAAGGCGACTGAAAATTCTGCCATGGCGGGGATGGCGATATCCGCGAAGGGCGGCTGATCGGTTATCATACCGACGCTATGGATCGTGCAACGTTTTGAGGATAACGTCGAGAGCCCGAAGATATCATGTCACATAAGAAAACTTCCCTGCTGCTTTTTCCATCTGTGTTGCTGCTGACACTGGGCCTCACGGGTTGCGCATCGACTATGCATTCGATGCACACCAGCGCCTTTGTGGTTCCCCAGCCACCAGGCATGCATAAACTTGGCGTCCGGAGAGCGGATAGACCTTCGGCTAGAGCCAACATCCTGGCACCAGAAGCTCATCCGATCGCCTCGACAAGCCCTGGCGGGCAGATCGCGCCAACATCTTCAGTGAACGACGCACCCGCATCATTGGGAGCCGATTTATCACCCGTTCAGGCGGCACCGGAACTGCCACCGGGACAGACACTAAGCGTGGCGGCACTGCTTGGCAGCGTGGATGGCCGTCCACTTTTTGTTCAGACCATCTTCAATATGGTTAACCGCGAACTCCAGCGCGAGGCGTCGGAAAGCCGTACCAAAAAATATTTCGAGCAGCAGGCAATCGCCACGCTGGCGCGTGCCATTCACAGCAAGGTGGACACCATGCTTTTGCTCTCCGAAGCGCGGCGGAGATTAAGTTCCGATCGGAAAAAGCAAATTGAAGCCTATGTACGGGTGCGCGAAGCCAAGCTGCTGGCGCAGTACATGGGATCAGAAGAGCGCGCCAATCGTGCGCTTAAACGCCAAGGTACATCGCTTGACAGGCGTATGGAAGCCATACGTGACAAAGCCACCCTGGAACTTTTTATTAACCATGTCATTTATCCTCAAATCGTCATCACCCGGCGCGATTTAATACGTTATTACCGTCGCCATATCGCCCAGTTCACCCGGCATGCAAGCGTCAGCCTCTATACCATTACCTATCCCGTCATTCGGCAGTGGCCGCGCGATCCCAATGACCCCACACATACCCAGCCGATAAGCCACCCTACCGCCGCCCAATTACACACCGCCCGGCAAGAGGCGCTGGCTTATTGCCGTCATCTGGAAAAAGAAATACGGCATGGCGCCAATTTTGCCTTTCTGGCCGAAGATAACTCGGTGGATTATGCGGCGGCCAACGGCGGCCATATTGCCAATGTACGTCCGGACGAGTTATCCAATCAAAAACTGGCACGGCTGATCACGTCGCTCCAGGCGCACCAGATGGCCCCCCCCATGCTGATAACGGATACGAAAAACCCCCGGCGCGATGTTGTCTTGATCGTTAAACTCGGGAAAGTGGTGCATCATCACGTTCTGCCATTTGATGCCGTGGAAAAGAAAATTCTGCACAAACTCTCCAATCGCGAGTACCAGCGATTAATAAGTGCTTATTACAACCGGCTCTATGGCGGCGAATCTCTCAATGCCTTGGAGGGCATGGCTCGTACCGCCGCCGCTGTGGCCGTAGCCAAATATTGGCCCCATGGATGATCGACACCTTGCGGCGTCCATCTATATCTCGTCTGGACGAACGGTGCGTCGTTCAGGAGCCTGAACAGCGGCCAGTTGCTTTTTAGCCAGTACAGAGAGCGGCAATTGATGCGGGTCTACCATCCATTGGATATCCGCATAATGATCCCATAGCCCGCTCGCGGGCACACGGATGGCCGCCCTGACGGAACTGTGATGACCGCGATCGCGGCGGCCCGGCACCATGCCTGCATATATCCAAACGGTTATTTCACGATGCGTTAATGTATGATTAATACGCTTCACCGGTTGCGGATGCCTGAGCACAATACCCAGTTCACGGCCCATCTGCATAGCCCATCTGTCGCCCGGCGGTCCGGCTGATCCTGAAACCTCCAGTGACGGCAATTCCCACAGTCCCGCCCATAGCCCCGCCGATGGACGCCGGGCCATCAGCACTTGATTGCGGTCTGATACGACGAAGATGGCAGCGAGATAAAGGTGGCGGCGGGTTTCACGCCGGGTACGGACGGGATACTGCATTGGTGTTCCCGTCTGAAAGCTGCGGCACACGGCGTTCAGCGGGCATATCCGGCACTGCGGGTTCCGTACGGTGCAGATCGTGGCACCAAGCTCCATCAGAGCCTGATTAAAAGCGCCGACGCGGCGCGACGGAAGCCAGTCCTGGGCTGCGGCACGAAACTCGCGCTGCGTCTCGGGGGCGCGAATATTGCGATTGTCAGCCAAGATTCTGGTCATGACCCGCAGGACATTTCCATCTACCGCCGGCACGCGCTGACCGAAGGCGATGCTGCCGACCGCTCCGGCCGTATAAGGCCCGAAGCCGGGCAATCGCAGCAGTTCCGCAAAGCGCGACGGAAGCTGGCCGTCATGTTTTACTAATATCTCGCGGGCGGCCCGGTGCATTTGATGCGCCCGGCGGTAATAGCCCAGCCCCGCCCATAGCGCCAAAACTGCTTCTATGTCGGCATTTGCCAGGGTTTTGATATCAGGCAATTGGATTAAAAATCTATTGTAATAAGGAATTACTGTCGCAACCTGTGTCTGCTGAAGCATCACTTCCGATATCCATATGGCGTATGGATCGCGGGTTTTGCGCCACGGCAAGTCACGTTGAAATGCGGCAAACCAACGCAGCAGACGTCGGCGCAGCGTTCTAACGGCCAGGGCGTCCAGCGGCGGTACAGACACGGAGCCTTTAATTTCCAACGTAACTGCCTGTTCTAAAACATGTTACAATGATATTCCATACGCGTTTTCAGGCTCCAATCCTGCCCATTTAGCCAGCGGTGATGATAACGCATCGCCGAGCGGAATTCATTTAGCCGCGGCATCCACTACCGGTAGTGGTGAATCGGGCCACATCACACAAGTAACGTGGATAAAGCGACTTACAAAGGGGTAAAAGATGTGGATAACCTGTCTCTCAACAGTTAGTAATCATTTTGCTTGACACCACAAGATATAGTGGTAATCTACGCACCAGAGGTCTTATCGAAACCTTAACACGTCAGGAGATCGGCGTGAATTTGACATTGGTTAGACGGTTATCAAGGCGACGGAGTTATTCAGGTTTGGCTTTGGCCAAAACCCTTGACCATCAGCCGCCCGCTGAGTACACTAACATAAACCTAACTTTTACAGGTGACTGCACCATGGGAATCTTAAGCGACAGCCAGATCAGTGAGGAAATCCACATCGAGCCGTTCGAGCAGGCGGTCAAGCGGCCGGGAGCCATCAGCTTCGGCGTATCCAGCTATGGATATGACGTGCGGGTGGGCCCCAACTTTAAAATTTTCACCAACGTTAATTCCGAGGTGGTGGATCCCAAGAATTTTTCACCTCGCAGTTTTGTAGATGTGGACGCCTCTGCGAACGGGTCGGTACTTATTCCGCCCAACAGCTTCGCGCTTTGTGAAACGGTTGAATATTTTGAAATTCCGCGCGACGTATTGGCCATTTGCGTCGGTAAAAGCACCTATGCACGCTGCGGCATCATCGTAAATGTCACGCCCCTTGAGCCGGAATGGAAGGGGCGAATCACCATTGAAATTTCCAATACAACTCCATTGCCGGCAAAAATTTACGCCAACGAAGGTATTGCGCAGATTATATTCCTGCGTGGCGAGAAGGTTTGCTCGCAGAGTTATGCCGACAAACGTGGAAAGTATCAAAATCAGCCGGGTTTAACGTTGCCGCGAGTGGATTAAGCGGCCGGGAAATATTGGAATTGGGTCGCTGACCCATACGCCGGTGATCTTTCAGGCCCATAGGGCATTGGGTTTGCAACATGAGCCGTAGCACGGAAGCAGGAGTACACATATGAAAATTGAACGACGGTTTACCACCTCTGGACAAGATGTCTATTCGCAATTTACCTACCAATTGCGGACCAGCCGCATTAACAATGTGGATGGCACGGTAGTCTTCGAGATGAAAAATGCCGAGATACCGACGGAATGGTCGCAGCTTGCCACTGATATCATGGTAAGCAAATATTTCCGTAAGGCAGGCGTACCGCAGCTTGACGCGTCGGGCAAACCGATGGTTGATGTCAACGGCAAGGCCGAGACGGGTCCGGAGCGGTCGGTGAAGCAGGTGGTGCACCGCTTGGCGGGTTGCTGGGCAAAGTGGGGTAGCGATTACGGTTATTTTGATACGCCCGGTGACGCGCAGGCGTTTTATGATGAGCTTGCCTACATGTTGCTGAGTCAACGGGCTGCACCTAATTCACCGCAATGGTTTAACACCGGTTTGAATTTTGCCTATGGGCTTACCGGACCATCGCAGGGGCATTGGTACGTAAACCCCAAGACACATCAGTTGGAGCAATCGTCGGATGCGTACACGCATCCGCAGCCGCACGCCTGTTTTATTCAAAGCGTCGATGATGACTTGGTCAACGAAGGCGGCATCATGGATCTCTGGGTACGTGAAGCCCGATTATTTAAATATGGTTCCGGTACCGGGACTAATTTTTCCAGGCTCCGCGGTGAAAATGAGGCCCTCTCCGGCGGCGGAAAATCGTCGGGGCTGATGAGTTTTCTGAAAATTGGCGACCGGGCCGCGGGTGCCATCAAATCGGGCGGTACCACACGTCGCGCCGCCAAAATGGTTTGTCTGGACCTAGACCATCCCGACATCACCGATTTTATCAACTGGAAGGTACGGGAAGAAATTAAAGTGGCCGCCTTGGTTGAGGGAATCAAGCACCTCAAGCCCGATCAGCAGCAACTTGCATCGCGCCTGGGGCTGAAGCTGGATTATGATTTCAACGGTGAAGCCTACAACACGGTCTCAGGCCAGAATTCCAACAACTCCGTTCGTGTTCCCGATGCATTTATCAAAGCCTTGGATCAGGATGGTGATTGGCAGCTTATCCGCCGTACAGATGGGAAAGTGCATAAAACCATCAAAGCCCGTGAACTTTGGCAGCAGGTAGCCTTTGCCGCCTGGCGGTGTGCCGATCCCGGCGTGCAGTACGATGACACGATTAACCAGTGGCACACGTGCCCGCAAAGCGGCCGGATCAACGCCAGCAATCCATGCAGCGAGTATATGTTCCTCGACAATACGGCGTGCAATTTGGCATCGATCAACCTGATCAAATTTTTCGACGCCGATAGCCGCACCTTTGATATTGAAGGTTTCCGTCACGCCTGCCGCCTCTGGACTGTGGTGCTGGAAATATCGGTGCTGATGGCTGCCTATCCAAGTCGTGAAATCGCCCGACTCAGCTACGAATATCGAACTCTCGGTCTTGGCTACGCGAACATTGGCACCATGCTGATGGTGGCGGGCATTGCCTACGACAGTGATAAAGCCCGCGCCATTTGCGGTGCTATTACGTCCTTGATGACCGCCGAAAGCTATGCCACTGCGGCGGAATTAGCCAAAGAACAAGGTCCATTTCCCGGCTTTCATCGCAATCGATCCGACATGCTGCGAGTGATGCGCAACCATCGGGCGGCTGCATGGGGGCATGATTTTGACCAGCTCAATATCAAGCCCGTCGTTATCGACGGTAAAGAATTCAGTGAACCGGGCCTTGCCAGTCCGGAATTACTGGCCGCCGCCCGGCAATCCTGGGATCGCGCAGTGCAATTGGGCGAAACGCACGGTTACCGCAACGCGCAAACGACGGTCATCGCCCCCACCGGCACCATCGGATTGTTGATGGATTGCGACACCACCGGTGTTGAACCGGATTTCGCTCTGGTAAAATTCAAAAAGCTCGCGGGTGGCGGTTATTTCAAGATAGCCAATCAATCCATCGAACCAGCGCTGAAAAATATGGGATATTCCACCGCGCAAATTCGCGCTATTCTGCAATACGTGCTGGGCACGCTGAAATTCAGCGGTGCACCGCATATCAATATGGAGAGTCTAAAGGCGAAGGGCTTCACGGATGAAGAACTGGCCAAGGCAGAGGTCTGCCTGCCCACTGTCTTTGAGCTGGCCTTCGCCTTTTCTCCTTACACTTTTGGTGAGGCCACGATGACCCGCCTGGGCTTTACTCCGGACAAATGGCAAAGCCCACAATTTAATCTTCTCAGGGCTTTGGGCTTTACCAAAAAGCAGATTCGCGAAGCCAACGATGTTATCTGCGGATCACAAACCATTGAAGGCGCACCACATCTCAAGGCTGAACACCTTTCGGTATTTGACTGTGCCAATAAGTGCGGCCGAAAAGGCAAACGCTTTATTCACCATTTGGGCCACATCCGGATGATGGCATCGGCACAACCCTTTATCAGCGGTGCGATCAGCAAAACCATTAATTTGCCCAATGAAGTCAACATAACTGAAATTGAAGATGCCTATCGTGAGAGCTGGCGCCTTGGGCTCAAAGCCGTAGCCCTCTACCGTGATGGGTCCAAGCTCAGCCAGCCGCTTAATAGCACTGCGGATGATGATGCCGCCGATGACGCACAGGTCGATTTACTCAAGGCCGAGGCCGCCGCGGCTTGCAACACCTGCGGCGATCCATCACCGGGTGTATCCGCACTCTCGTCCGACGCTGGGCACGTCACCGGCGAAAGAGTCGTTGAACGCATCATTGAACGCGTCGTACATCGCCCTCTGCGCCGCCGCCTGCCCAATACACGTAAAAGCATCACACATAAATTTGATATTGGCGGCCACGAAGGGTACATCACCTGCGGCCTGTTTGACGACGGCGTTCCCGGCGAGGTGTTCGTGGTGATGGCCAAACAGGGCAGCACGGTTGGTGGACTGATGGATGCCGTCGCCACGCTGGTATCGCTTAACCTGCAGCATGGTGTACCGCTGGAAGATATGGTGCGGAAGTTTGAACACACGCGCTTTGAACCATCGGGCATGACTACTAATGCGGATATTCCATTTGCCAAGAGTGTAATTGATTACATCGTCCGGTGGCTGGCCATGGAATTCATTCCCGAATACCGTGCGGAACATGCGCCGCGCCGCGGCAAGCCTGCGGAACCCGACGTCGGCAGTGGCGAAGCAGGCTACACGCCCGTGTCCGCCCTATCCAATGGTAAGCATTCCAATGGGGTCAGCTCCAGCGCAGCGACCAAGGCCCAATCGCTAAGTAACCCAAACCACAGCGAAAACCATGGCGGAAAGGCCACAGCGGCAACCATTAAAAATATCCTTGAAACCCGCCTTAATGATCAAGTAGCACTGGCATCCGGAGCCTTATCAGCGCAGATGGCCACGCTTATGGGCGATGCGCCGGTTTGTAAGTGCGGCAGCATTACGGTGCGCAACGGCAGTTGCTATAAATGCTTGAACTGCGGCGAATCACTCGGCTGTTCATGATCGACTCCGCCTGCGCCGACTTTTCACGATGGCTCGCAAGGTGGGTAACAGCCGGGACGTTTTTTCGTAACCGTTCACGGGTAAAAGTGGCGAAATTTGTTAAATAACCGATGTTTTTGGCGGTGCAGGCCTATTTTAGGTTTGTTTTGTGCACATTAGTCCTATAATATCAGTTGAATTCCATTTCTTTTGCCATTTTTGGCCCGTGAACGGTTACGTTTTTTCTGCCGGATATCTTCACGTGTTTGGTCGCGGCGTGAGGAGACAAAGCGGGAATCAGCACAGGCTAGTGCTCTGTCACGCCTACAAATTAGGATTGACGGTGGGCTAAGGGGTTGTGGGCGCGAAGCGAGGAGA
>DZDI01000192.1 GCA_022730455.1 Phycisphaera mikurensis
GGCGGTGACGCCAGTGAGGGTCACGGCTTTGGGGGTGATGGTCAACGAACCGATGTTCGCGTTAATGATGTAACCTTGTTGATCGGACCACAACGCACCATTTTGATAAGTGTAGGTGCCCGCATTGACGGCATTGCTGCCGTAAGGGACATTGCTGCCGTAGAGATAGCTGCTGGGTGCGGTGGTGGTCGCTGTGCCGCCATCAACCGAGTAGGTAGCGCCTACCGTACTTAAGGAAACGGCGGTGCCATCGTAGGTTATGCTGGCATTGCTGCCTACGGTGACAGTCAAGGGTGTCATAAAGGCGGTTAACAAGGGCGTTGTATGGCCATCGTAGATAACCCAGGGATGGCTCTTGTCCGTGCCGAAGTCGAAGCCGGTAAAATTGGATCCTTGTTGCATCTGGGCAGTGGTTAAGCCCGTGACACTAGTGGGGGTGCCCCCGCCAATACCAGTTGCTTGACCGCTGGTTGTTGTATTCCAGTAGCCATTTGTAATTGAGCCACTGCCATTGCTGCCAACCAGCCCCCCAGTGACACTGCCGCCCGATACGCTGCCGGTAGTGTAGGCGTTAGTGATAGCACCATTGCTGTTATAGCCGACTAGCCCGCCTACATCGTAGCTGCTGCCAGTTACACTAGTCGTGGCGTATACGTTGGTGATGCTACCGCCGTTGTTGTTCCCGACCAACCCACCAACGTTGAAGCTGCCTGAAACGCTACCCGTGACATAAACATCCGAGATGGAGCCACCGTTGCTGTTGAATCCGACTAGCCCACCGACATTGCCACTGCCTGTAACCGACATTTCGGTTAACCCTAAATTCTCGATCAGACCTTTATTGACCGCAAAAAGGCCAACATAATTCGCGGCTGGCAGCTTGATCTTCAGATTGGCAATGGTATGTCCCAAAGCATCGAAAGTACCAGCAAATGGGGTATTGGTACTCGCACCAATCGACGTAAAGTTATTGGATGAATTGGTGCCGGAAAGCGTCAGGTTCGTGCCCAGCACAAATTTGCCGCCCAAGTTGTTATTGATGTTCTGCAACTGGGTTTGGCTGAGAATCACGCCATAGGCCGTGGGCGTGGCACTGGTGTCACTGCCAAGAATCACCTGTCCACTGACGGTATCGAACGAAGCATTCGCCAGCAGATAAGGCGTCGTCTGGTTCCCGCCATTGCCCCAGACCGTATTGCTGAACCCCGTAGGCAAGGCTGCTGCAAGTTGCGCAGTAGTTAAGCCCGTAACGCTCACATCACTGGCGTTGGCATGGTTGATGCCGACGCCGGTAGAAGCAATGCCCGAGGTTGTGGTATCCCAATAGCTATTGATAACCTTGCCGGTGATGTAATTTGAACCGAGCAAACCACCTGTATTGCTGGTGCCGGACACTTTGCCGGTGGCATAGCTGTTGCCGATGGTATTTGAGCTAAAGCCCACCAAACCGCCAACACCTATTGATCCATTCACGCTGCCAGTGGCGTAGGTGTTGGTCATCGTCCGGCCGCTTGCGCCCACCAACCCACCTACAGCTTTCGTACCCGAAACTGCACCTGTCGCATAGGCATTATGCAATGATGACCCTTGGTTCAAACCAACCAGGCCACCTACGCTGTTATAACCGGTGACACTGCCGGTCGCGTACACATTGCTGACCGAGCCCCAGTTACCGCCGATCAAGCCGCCAATATTAGACCCACTCTGGAGAACATTCACGCTGGAATAAGCATTACTGACGGAACCGTAGTTTACACCGACGAGTGTGCCGACATTACCGTTGCCTTTGACGCTACCGCCAACGAGACCAACATTGCGTACAACTGAATTCTGGGCCAAAACACTAAATAGCCCGACCGGCGCTGAGCTGCCGGGTAGATTGATGTTCAGGTTCGCGATGGTATGATCCAACCCATCGAAAATGCCAGTAAAACCCGTATTGGTACTGTTTCCAAACCCAATTGGGCTGAAATTTCCGCTCGTACCACCACCACCCAAGGTGAGATTGGTACCCAGTACATACTTCCCTGCGAGGTTGTTATTG
The DNA here is from genome assembly GCA_022730455.1 of Phycisphaera mikurensis. Lineage (GTDB taxonomy): Bacteria > Planctomycetota > Phycisphaerae > WQYP01 > WQYP01 > JAJZGD01. The sequence goes on from DZDI01000192.1 coordinate 2,045, forward strand.
ACATTCTGTAACTGGGTTTGATTGAGAATCACGCCATATGCGGTGGGGGTGGCGCTGGTGTCCGTGCCTAAATACACCGAGCCGCTGACGGTATTAAATGCTGCATTCGCCAGCAAATACGGCGTGGTTTGATTGCCGCCATTGCTCCAGATCGTATTACTGAAACCGATGGGCAAGGCCGCCGCCAGTTGGGCCGTGGTTAATCCGGTTGCCCCTGCGGTGTTTGTGCCGCCACCAATACCCACACTTTGCCCACTGGTCGTCGTGTCCCAATAGCTATTTGAGATACTGCCGTTGCTGTTGCTACCAGCCAATCCGCCGACATTACTGCTGCCTGTCACGCTACCTGTAGCATAGGCGTTCGCAATGGTGGCTTTATAGTTGAATCCCACCAGCCCGCCGCCCTTGCTGCTGCCAGTTATGTTCCCCGTTGCATAGGTGTTGATGACAGTGCTGCCATTGACGTTAAATCCCACGAGCCCGCCGACACCATAACCAGTTCCAGTCACGCTACCCGTAGCGTAGGCGTAGGTGATGCCGCTACTGTTCGCGTTGTCGCCTACCAGACCGCCAATCGCATTGCCACTGCCACTTACGCTGCCGGCGGCGTAGGCGTTTGTGATTGAACTGCCGTGGTCGTTATATCCCACCAAACCGCCAACGCCATAGCCACCAGTTACGCTGCCCGTGGCGTAAACATTGCTGATGTTACTGCCGTAGTCGTTGTACCCCACCAGCCCGCCGATGGCGTGGCCGCTCCCATACACATCACCCGTGGTATAAGCATTGGTGATAATGCTGCCATTATCGCTATATCCCACCAGCTCACCGACATTGCTACCGCCGGTGACACTGCCTCCAACTAGGCCGACATTTCGGATAGTGCTCTTGCTCATGTAGCCAAACAGGCCAACATTATTTGAGTTCGGACTATTGATATAGAGATTCGTGATGGTGTGGCCTAAGCCATCGAAGGTGCCTGTGAATTTGTTATTGCTAGTGCCGATTGGGGTGAAGCCTACGCCCGAGGTTGTCGTATCGGTAAGGTTCGTGCCTAGCACATACCGATTCGACAAACCTGTGCTGTTAATATTTTGCAATTGGGTCATGCTGAGGATGACCCAATAGGCGGTGGGTGTGGCACTGGTATCCGTTCCAAGATATACCGAGCCGCTGACGGTACTAAACGACTGATTCGCCAGCAAATACGGCGTGGTTTGATTATCACCATTGCCCCATAAGCTGCTCGTAAAGCCCGAGGGCAAGGCCGCTGCCAGTTCGGCGGTGGTTAAGCCCGTAGCACCCGTGGTGGTGCCAGAGGCAACACCCGTTGTCGTACCACTGGTGGCGGTATCCCAATAGCTTGCTGTAATCGTGCCGCCGTTGTTACTTCCCACCAAGCCAGCAAATTTACTGGTTCCGGAAACCAATCCCGTGGCGTAGGCATTCGTGATGCGGCCGTGGTTGTTGAGTCCCACCAGCCCGCCGACATTGGTGCCCCCAGAAATCGCGCCCGTAGCGTAAGCGTCCGTGACGCTGCCGACATTGCCTCCGATCAAACCACCGACATCACTGCTACCAGAGACGCTGACCGTGGCGTAAGCGTTAGTGACACTACCGAAGTTACCGCCCGTCAGCCCACCGACATGATCCACCCCTGAGACAACACCCG
>DZDI01000193.1 GCA_022730455.1 Phycisphaera mikurensis
CAACTCGGTGAGCTGCTTTTGACTGAGCCACACCGTCTCGTTTTCCAGCACCACGGAAAGCTGGGTCTTTCCATCCTCGCTTTGATAAATGAGAAATTCGCTCATCACAGGCTCCGCACATTGTCGATGCCGCTCTGCTGCAAGATCGCGGCCGGATTGGTCTTCGCCACGTCGTCCGCAAAGGCGCTGTCACGGAACACGTAGGTGGTAGCATCGGCAGGGGCGAGTTCCTTGTGCCAGGCGACGATGCCTTGTGCCAAGGCTTCCACCTCGTCGCGGCTGATTGCCGGCGCGGGGCAGGCCATTAAGACGTCGCCACCTACAGAATGCACTTCAAGGGCATTTTTATCCGCAGATGGCGCAGATTTTCGCAGATTAACAGCTTGATTTTCTTTGTCTCTATCTGCGTTCATCTGCGTCATCTGCGGATCGGTTTCGATCTTGGCCGCCGCGCGACGCAGGCGTTCTTTTGTGAGCTCGGCGATTGTCATAAAACCTGCCTTTTTAGCTTCGGAATCGGCTGGCGTACTTTCTGGAAGCTGCACGGCTATGAACCCCCGCTGCCAACCCTACCTCGCCGTCTGCGCATAAATCCAGCGTCCGCCGAACGGTGCTGCGCGCCGCACACGACCATTCCGCGATTTGGCCGTGGCTGATCCCATGCGCCTTGAGCGACAGTATTTCCATGCGTTCCTGAACCAAGAGTGCTGGACGCTTAAACCGGTCACGTAGTATCCCTTGCAATATATCGTCGGGGAAATCAAAGTGTCGCAACCATGCACTCCGGATTGACACACTCGACTGTTGACCCGCTTCCATGAGAGTCCATTCAATTTATCATTCTCTCAAGGGTCGTTTATAACACAAACCTAATGGTGTACCATCACAGGCCAAACGGAATCTAATACTGTGTTTTGCAGTTTTTGCCCTGGCCGTAAAAAAATCGCATGTAAACATGGTGTCGCATAGTGTTTGCCCGCAAATATGCTGCATGATGGGCTTATTTCCTGCCAGCATGGCAGGAAACGGCATTTTAGGCACGCTTCGGGCCGCCACATGTACGTGATTTTTAACTTTAATATATCATTGTAACATTATGTAAATTAGTATGTTACGTATTCCTGACTGGTTTTTTATATTCCCGCGGCACGATCGTTGCTTTGCCTCTTGGGGCGAGGTTGATCGGATGGCATCGGAGGCGTGTGTTCCGCCGAGCGCCTTCTCGGGTACGGGTGGTTTTAGCTGCCGGGGCTCAATAGGGATATACCGAAACGAAAGGATGTTTTGACTATGCCAAAGGTAATAGGAATTGACTTGGGAACGACCAATTCGGTGGTCGCTATCATGGAAGGCTCGCAACCAAAAGTATTAATAAACGCGCAGGGATCGCGTCTTACACCATCGGTTGTGGGTTTCACCGATAAGGGCGAGCGGCTGGTTGGTTTACCCGCCAAGCATCAGCAGGTGACCAATCCTACCAACACCGTGTTTTCCATCAAGCGCTTCATGGGCCGCCGCCACAGTGAAGTGAGCGGCGAAGAAAAGCTGGTTCCTTACAAGATCATTGGCGGGCCGGAGGAATTGGTTAAGGTGGAAGTGCGGGGAAAAACCTACACCCCGCCGGAAATATCCGCCATGATTTTGCAGGATTTGAAAAAGACCGCCGAGGATTATCTTGGTGAAAAGGTTACCGACGCCATCATTACGGTGCCGGCCTATTTCAATGATTCGCAGCGATTGGCCACCAAAGAGGCCGGTGAAATCGCGGGGCTAAGTGTTAAGCGCGTGTTGCCCGAGCCCACCGCCGCGGCACTCGCCTACGGTATGGATAAGAAAAAAGGTGGGAAGATAGCGGTATTTGACCTCGGCGGCGGCACATTTGACGTGTCGGTGCTGGATGTTGCTGAAGGCGTATTCGAGGTGCTTTCGATTAACGGCGATACGCACCTGGGCGGTGATGATTTTGACCAGATACTGGTGGATCATCTGGCGGAGGATTTCCGCAAGCAGACGGGCGTGGACCTGAGAAAAGACCCGATGGCACTTCAGCGGCTTAAAGAGGCCGCGGAAAAGGCCAAGATTGAGCTTTCCAACAATATGGAAACCAGTATCAACCTGCCCTTTATCACCGCCGATGCCAGTGGGCCCAAGCACCTGCAGACCAGCCTGACCCGCAGCAAGTTTGAATCGCTCACCAGCCGGTTGATTGAAAGGTGCCGCCAACCGGTGCTTAAAGCGTTGGAAGACGCCAAGCTTCCCGCCTCGCAAATTGATGAGGTACTGTTGGTGGGTGGTTCCACACGTATACCGCGTGTGCAACAGTTGGTGAAGGAAATTTTCGGCAAAGAGGGTAATAAGTCGGTTAACCCGGACGAAGCAGTTGCCCTTGGCGCTGCGGTGCAGGGTGGTATCACCACGGGTGAAGTCAAAGACATCCTAGTTCTGGATGTCACGCCGCTTACACTCGGCCTTGAAACGCTTGGTGGTGTCATGACGGCTCTTATTCCGAGGAACACCACGATCCCCACCAGCAAAACTGAAAGCTTTAGCACGGCGGCTGATAATCAAACCAGTGTTGAGGTGCATGTGCTGCAGGGCGAACGCCCGATGGCCAAGGACAACCGCACGTTGGGCAAATTTCAACTCACCGGCATCGCCCCGGCACCACGCGGGATGCCGCAAATTGAGGTGACGTTTGATATCGATGTCAATGGCATCCTTAATGTAAAGGCTAAAGACAAGGCTACCAACAAGGAAAGCACGGTGAAAATCACCGGTCATAGCGGCCTCTCAAAGGAGGAAATCGATCGGATGAAGAAAGAGGCCGAGGCTCATGCGGCCGAAGATACGGCTCGCCGCGAGCTTGTTGACCTTAAGAACCAGGCTGAAGCTGTGACGCTGCAGGTCGAAAAAGAGTTGCAGGAGCACGGTGACAAAGTGGGCCCGCAGGAGCGTGCTGATTTGGAAAGTTCGCTCAATCAGACGCGTGAGGTGCTGAAAGGTGAAGATAAAGCCTCGCTTGAAAAGGCGCTGGCTAACCTGAATAAAGCCCGCCTGAAACTCGGTGAGTCGATCTACAAAGCCACGGGCGATGCCTCGGGTGGGGCAACCGCAGATGCTGCCGGATCGGGTTCATCCGGTAGCGAACAGCCGCCGCAGGATGGCACTGGCAAAAAGCCTGACGATGTTATCGACGCTGAATACGAAGTGAAGTAATTGGCATTTCGTTGATCGGTTTTTGGGGCCACCACTGAACTCAACGGTTCCGTGGCGGCGCCTTTTTTTGTTGTGGATGGTCGCATGCCCGGGGTAGAGCCGCTCGCGATTCGGCTGAAAAAAAGCGATCGCCTCGAGGTGGAATGGTCCGATGGCGTCTCCACGGTATATCCGCTCCGCTTCCTTCGGCGTATGTGCCCCTGTGCCAATTGCTGCGGCGAACGCGATTTGCTTGGTCGCCAGCTTCTGCCCGTGGTTAAAACCTCCTATGACGGGCCGATTACCGCCACCGGCGCCGAACTCGTGGGGCACTATGCCCTGCGGATGATCTGGTCGGATCATCACGCCACGGGACTTTACACGTATGAGTATCTGCGGGAACTTGCCGCCAAAGTGCCCACGGCGGGCTAGGAGTCTGTCCATGTAATAGCAGGCTGCGATGTGCCGGAAATGCTCCGGATGCAAGGCGTCGGGCCGACGGCGACTCT
>DZDI01000194.1 GCA_022730455.1 Phycisphaera mikurensis
GAAGGTGATACGCCGAGGAAGCCGCGCCGCAGAGGCCGGTCAAAAGACGTGCCGCCCTTGGGGTGTGCCGCAAACACCCCGTCTGCGGCGTTCTCGAGCCTCGACGACTCATCTTCACCAGCGTCGCCGTCAGCCCGACGCCTTGCATCCGGAGCATTTCCGGCACATCGCAGCCCTGTTATTACTTGGACAGGCTCCTAATACGATGGGTGTATATGCGTCACCTGATTGCCAATCAGCGTGGCATCCGATACATGCCCCGACAAGACGTGCTGGGCTTCCTGCTGAATGTTAGCCGCATATTGCGGATCATGGGCAATCTGCTTAAGCACCATGCGGACGGTGGGGTCCTTACGCACCGGCCACAACTGATAAATGCATTGCTGCAGCGCGGCGGCGTGAGGATGCAAAACCACTGGCAACAGGCGATGCTTGATCTGCCATGGCTTGAGATTATCCACCGCGCTGTACGCTGCCGAAATACCCGCAACATTGTTGGCCGCTCGTCCCAGCCCCAACGCGCCAAGCATACTGGAACCTGCGGCCGCCTGCTGCGCCTGCGCCCCGCCCGAAAATGAAAATTCCCGTATATGCACCAAACCATAGTGCGGAGCGGGCATTTCGCTGGCATAGCGGTTCTGGTTAGCCACCGTGATATGAAATACCTCGGTGCGGACATGGGCGATATATTCATCCGGCTTTTCAGGATTGGGAGAATGAACAATATGGATATTAGCTGGCCACGACGTGCCGAACACATCGGTGAGGTACATGTTTAAATCCTCAAATCGCTGCCAGATCCGGCCTGGATGGTTGCGATGACTTCGGCGGATGGGCAGGGAAAGAAGTTTGAACGCCTTTTGGTCGGCGGAGGTGGCCCCGGTCGAAATAAGCTGGAAAAACTGATTGATCATCTTTTTGGCGCTGGTGGGATAGGCCTTCGCAGGGTTCGGCTTGGGCTGCGAGAACATGTAATACCCCGCCACGACCACCACGGCTGCGACGATCACAAATACCAGCAGTTTCGTCAAAACCGCGCCCGGGCGGTCGGTCAGAGTTTTTGGTGAAAGCTCAGCCATCATGGAACCTCGGGAAAATCGCATCGGCTTCTCCATTAGAGATACGGTTGTGTCCATGCTTTTAGAGCATGGCTGATGTTTACCCATCCAATCTACCCGAAACCACCTGCGATCCCATCATTACGGCTCGGGCGGGAGGGTGCCGTTCGATCAGGTCGGCGGTGGCATCTTCCGCTGTATGATGAATCTGCAGCATGGGAAAAACCGCCAGATCAGCCCATCGACCCGGCGCCAGGCATCCGGCATGGAGACCCATTGCCGCGGCTGGCCACTGCGTCATCATACGGAACAGGGTGGAAAATGGCAGGGATGGTAATTCGCCATGCGCAGCGGCGGCCTCGGCCAGCAGATTCAAGTCGGGTGAGCTGGCTGCCGAATCCGTCGCGATACAGACACGCACACCGGCGGCAAGCATCGCCAAGCATGGGTGAGGCCCAGCCTTGTCGTGGCCAAAATAATGCCGTGTGCGGGGACACATCGCCACCGAGATATGCGATCGTCCGGCCAGCAAACGGATATCATCGTCGCTGGCGTAATTCACATGCGCCAGCACAAGTGGCATGGTGTGGTTAAACAAGCCCCAGTGGTCCGCCCAGCGGATAGGGCCGCCCGCAAAGGTGGGGATGTGATTGTCCCATACGTCGATGATGCGCCGCAGCGTCCACGAGTGGCCCAGCGGGCCTGAAAAATTGCGCAAAAAATCAGTTTCCTCCCGCAATTCCGCCAAGTGCATCGCCAATGGTTGCCGGGCGGCCGCCGCATGTCGAACAATGCTCTGCAAGGCCGGCCCTTCAACCGAATAGGGAGCGTGCGGCGAAAGGCCGATGCCAAAACGGGCATCAGCATCCTCGGCAGGGGTCTGGGCGAGAGTCATTCGCTCCTGCAAGTGATGGCGGGCTTTGCCCATAGCGGTGATTTCACCAAAACTGATTCCGCGCAAGCCACTGCGGCCCAGCGCCTTACGCGTCAAGTAGGGATAGCGGGTAATATCGCCAACCGCCGTGACGCCATATTGCAGGCATTCTTCGGTACCGCGCTGGACGCTGTCGGTAATGGTTTGGGACAACCGTTCGGGCGGGGGCGAAAGGGCAAAAAGATTGCAAACCCATTGCGGAAACTGCGCCGGCCCGGGGATTTTTCCCCGCAGGTATCCCAATTCCAGGTGGGTATGAATGTTTATCAGACCGGGAGTTATAAGGCTGTGGCCCGTGCTGCAGGCCGGCAGCTCGGGGTGCCGACGTCGCAGGTCTTCCCAGTTGCCGATGGCCGCGATTTTGCCGTCCTGCAGCCAGATGGCACCGTCCCGGATCAAGGTGTCCGCATCGGCCAGGATGGCGGCGGCGTGAATGATGGAATTATTAAAATCGACGGGCATGAGGCCTCAGGGGATGATGGATTTCGACCGTGATTCCTATGGGGCTTCCGAAGCGCCGCGGCACGGGCGCCCGGCAATGCCATCACGCGGGCCGTGCTCTACGGACCATGGCGACGAGCGGCGGCTGAGTCTATCTCGTCCAGATACGCCAGCGTGCGTTCCAGCTGTCCCTTCAGATGCCGCACCCGCAGCAGGCTTTTTACGCGGGTAAGCAATTCTAATTTATTAATTGGTTTGGAGAGAAAATCATCAGTTCCGCTTTCCACACCGCGCTCAATATCCCCCATTTCATTCAGGGCGGTGACCATCAGAATGGGGATGTCGGCGAATTTGGCGTCGGCCTTGAGGCGGCGGCACACTTCAAAGCCGCTCAATTTAGGCATCATGATATCCAAGATGATCAGGTCGGGGCGTATACGCGGCACCTTGGCAAGGGCTTCCATGCCGTCGGATGCCACTTCCGTCGTGCAGTTCAGCGTCTCAAGGTACGCCTGCATCAGCTCTACATTTTGCGGGTTATCATCCACCACCAATATGGTGCTTTGCGGAAGACGGGTATCGTGACTGGTCGTCATGGCGGCCTCCAATAGCGGAAAAAACACTCACGCTTTGTCTCTTGTATTCTAAAGGGATCCGGGCAATTCGCCATGGGCAAAAAGTGGGGCATCGCGCATCGCAGCCCTGTGATTATTCCGGGCAGACCCCTGAGCAATTGCCTTGGACAGGCCCCTTGACAGATTGCCGTTCAATTAACAGCCAATTTGACGCACCACATGCCGATCTGACGATGGGCATCCCGGCATGCGGGACATTTTATAGGGCGTGGCAATGTTTTCGGGCAGCAGCACCGGGCAAGCCGGGTGCCATATACGGGGGGGGCCGTGCCGCGGTCGCTTTATAGCCACCGACTGGTAGCGCAGGCGTCTCGCCTGCTGAGGATGCAGACAGGATGTCTGCGATCCGGGCGTCCCTCGCACGCTCTGCGGCTCTGTATGAGATAATAAAACTTCTCTGTGTGGAATAATGTTTCATGTAGATCACATAATGATATTGGTTTATGTGTCGCGCAGAGCGTTTAATATAAAAGATTTACTTAGCCTGGCGTATCTTGGCGTCCTTTGCGGTGAATAATAAACCGGTTGACATCGGCCGTTGAGTCACCCCTATATAGGGGGAAAACCGCAGCGGGCGGTTGGCGTTTACGCTACGCGCGCCATCGGTGCAAGGATTCGACGCATAA
>DZDI01000057.1 GCA_022730455.1 Phycisphaera mikurensis
TTCAGGGTGTGGCACAGACATTCTTGTCGGTGGGGGCGTGGGGTGCCATCACCGCTTGGGCCCTTCGGGAAGTTCCGACGAAACGCCGTAAATCGTCTGCTTTTTTTTGGCGATTTCACCTACGCCCGGAAAAATTGCCACGCCCTTAATGCACGGCTTCCATCGCCTTGATGGCGTTGCGGGTCAGGCGTGCAATCGCTGGTGCCAAATTCTCGTTGGCGGGCGTACCATCGACATATGACTGAAAATAAATTGCGTCCTGAAGCTCTCCGGCCGCTTTTTGGAAGGTTTTGAGATGCTCAACCAAGGCACTGATCATTTCCGGCGGGGCGGTGCGGATATCGTGGAGCAACTCCAATAAATAACGCCACCGTTTGGCGGCGATGCGGGTTTGGTGAATATGGTGCGGCGTCGGCAGGGCTTGGGCTCGCTGCGCGCGGCGGATAAAGCGATCATGATGGTTGGCAAGTCGTCCTTGCAAAGCGCGGTGCAGGGAATTGGGATCAAGATGTAATTCCAGTGTCTGGGCGCGGTCAATCCACCGATGGAGCACCACATCAGACGCCGAGCGTTTTAACTGACGATTCAGTCGGGCGATGGCCACGCTACGCCGTTGTGAAAGCGTGCGGCTCAAGCGCCTGTGTCCGAGGCTGGTTCCCCCGGATGCTGTCGATTGGGCTTTCATCCGCTCAATGCACACATCCAGATCGCGAATGCCGCCCGCGCTGCGGCGCAATTGTCGCAGGTGTTTGCGGCAGTAACGGGCCTGCCCCATAGGGATATCACCAGTATGGGCCAGAATGGCAATCACCTCGGTCGTTCGGCGGGTGGCGACGCGCAAGTCGTGAATCTCCCGAGCCGTCGGACTTGAGCGCGTCGCCAGCAGGTGTCCACGCATCAGCAAAAGCCTCCGATAAAAATAATTCGCCGTGCGGGCCATGGATACATCCGTAACATGTATCAAATGCGTCGAGATATCAACAGTTTTCGGGCGGGAGGGGCGTATAGTGGGTGTGCGTCGGGAGCGGCTGATCATGCGGTAATCTACTTCAGTTAGACAACTTACGAACGCGCCAGCATAATCATGGTCGATGCATAAGTCTCGCGCCATTGTTAAGACGTCCCGGCGATGGAAGGTCGAAGGTCGGCACGGCGCGTCCGCCGCTGCACCGATACGGCGCCTGGCCGCCGTCTCATCAGCGTCCATGCTGAATAGTCCACATGGCTTGCGACTGTGCGCTATTGATATCGGCACCAATTCTCTGCATATGATGATCGTAGAGGTCACTGCCTCGCTGGCATTTCGAACCTTGAGTTCGCAGAAAGAACTTACGCAATTGGGTCGCGATGCACTGGTTAAGCATGTGCTGACACGATCAGCGATGAATCACACCGTGGCGGTGTTGGGGCGTTTTTTAAGGGTGGCGCAGAGTTTTGAATGTGATCAGATACTGACGTTTGCCACCAGTGCCGTACGCGAGAGCTCAAACGGCGGCGATTTTATCCAACTGGTCAAGGAGCAACTTGGGCTCGATGTGCGGATCATATCCAGCCAGGAAGAGGCCCGGCTGATTTATCTGGCGGTTCGCCAGGCGATTAACTTTGAACTTGGATCGGCGCTGGTTGTGGATATTGGTGGCGGGTCGGCTGAATTCATCCTCGCCCAATATGATAAAGCCCTGATGCTCGAGAGCCGCAAACTTGGCGCAAGCCGCCTGACGCAGGCCTTTTTGGCCGCCGATCCTCCGGCCAAATCAGAGATGAAAAAACTCCGTATGCATGTCCACAAGGTGCTCTCACCGCTGGTGCGGCGCTTACGGGCGGCTGGCCCGCAGCAGTTTGTGGGCACCTCCGGCACGATGGAAAATATCGCCTCCATGTGCGCCGCCTTGCATGGTGAGCAAGCGGCACGAGATCGAGTCGCCAATGTGATTTTGCGTGAGGATTTTGAGGTTGTATTCAAGCGGCTTGCAAAAATGTCGCTCCGCCAGCGTGAATCGGTTCCAGGGCTTGACCCTGCCCGCGCTTATCAGATTACCGCCGGCTACATCCTAGTGGATTATCTGTTTGATGAATTGAAAATCAGCCAATTTGAAGTCTCTGATCGTGCCATGCGTGAAGGGATGATTATCGATTACATGCAAACCCACTGGCCGAAGGTTCGCCTGTCGGTCGAGATTATGGATCCCCGGCGGCGGGGCGTGGTCGAACTGGGGCGTCGCTGCAATTTTGACGAGGCTCATGCCCTTGGAGTGGCTAAATTGGCGGTACAGATGTTTGACCAGCTTGGGCGGCTGCACCAGTTGGACCAGCGCTACCGCGAGTTGCTGGAATATGCTGCCATGCTGCATGATACAGGCTGGCACATTGGACATTCCGGCCACCATAAGCACTCCTGGTATTTAATAAAAAATGGTGATTTAACGGGTTTCTCGCCGCAGGAAATTGATCTCATAGCGGTAACAGCACGTTATCACCGCCGCAGCATGCCCAAAAAAAGTCATGAAGCTTATATGCTACTTGCCATGGATGAGCGGCGGATCGTCGAAAAACTTGCGGCGATCTTGCGCGTCGCCGAAGCTCTGGATCGGGGGCATTACCAATGCATTGATCACGTACGCTGTACGGTGGAACGCCATACGGTGCGATTTGCCACGTACTATCGTACCGATCCTGAATTGGAACTTTGGGCCGCCCGGCTTAAAGCCGATATGTTTGAAAAGGTGTTTAATTGTGCGGCGGTGTTTGCCGCCCGCAAAGGTCCTAGTGCTCTGTCACAGCTACCAATTAGGATTGACGGTGGGCCAGGGGGTTATGGGCGCGAAGCGAGGAGGATGGTGTATGGGGACACACATTGACGACGAGCGACAAAGCCCACGGCCCCTTCGCCCCCGCCCCGCAGGGTTGGCCGCAAACGCCCCACCTGCGGCGTCGCATCGGCTCAATGGGTCTACGGACCCGGTTTTCGCCGCTGGCTCCTTGCAGTTGGGGCGCTTGCGGCCAATCAATCCTAACTTGTAGGCGTGACAGAGCACTAGTGTCAAGGGTATCTGATCGAGGATGGTTGATGAAATATAATTTCAAAATCATGGCGTGCGCGATGTTATCGCTGGTTGTGCTGGTGGCGATGGCGGGATGCAGCCGTAAATCCGCAACCAAGCCAAAGGGTGTCACTTATCACTATATCATCCACGGGACGATACTGGCCCTGCCCACACCGGGCCAGGGACGCCAATTGCAGATTAATGCCGGACCCATTCGCCATTGGGTGCGTATGAGCGGCAAAGTGGGCGTCATGCCGGCCATGGCGATGCCTTACCAACTTGCAACCGGTGTGAGCACAAAGGGGCTTAAGGTAGGCGAACATGTGGTATTTCATTATGAAGTCAATTGGCAGCGGGACATCGCACAGATTACAGCCATTGGGCCGGATGCTGCGAAGCATTGATCCGCCCGTGGCCGCTTTAGGGGTGTAAAATGCCGTACCAACAGCAACGAATGAGGCGCTTGCGACAGCATCCGATTCTACGGGATATGGTGGCGGACCATGCTCTGCGGCCCGAGGATTTCATCCTGCCGCTGTTTGTCCGTAACGGTGAAGATATTCGCCATCCGATTCTAAGCATGCCCGGTCATTACCAGTATTCACCAGATGTGCTGCTGGAAGAACTTTCCGAATGGGCGGCGATGGGGCTGCGTGGCATCTTGCTTTTTGGCGTAGTGGATGCGGCGGACAAAGATGCACTTGGTTCCCATGCCCATGACCCGGATAACGCAGTGTGTACGACCTTGCGAATGGTGAAGCGGGCGGGACTGAAACTTTTATTAATTACAGATTTATGTTACTGCGAATACACCGATCATGGACATTGCGGGCCACTGATTAAGCCGGCGCGTGGCAAGCGAAAAAGTGGACGCCCCCCCGGCGCCGCCTCCGCCGAAATATTCGATGGGGTGGATAATGACGCAACCATAGCGCGACTGGCGCAACAGGCCGTGGTGCATTGTGAGGCCGGCGCCGACGTGGTGGCACCCTCGGGCATGATGGATCACGCGGTGGCCAGTATTCGGGCAGGTTTGGATGCGGCAGGATTTGCCGACCGAGCGATTATGGGGTATTCGGTTAAATACGCCAGTGCCTATTATGGGCCATTTCGTGATGCGGCACAGTCGCCACCCCAATTTGGTGATCGTCGCGGTTATCAGATGGATTTTCGGCGTGCATCCAAAGAGGCGCTACGCGAGGCACAACTGGATGTTGATGAAGGTGCCGATATGGTCATGATCAAACCCGGTATGCCTTATTTAGATGTGCTGGCGCAGGTGAGTACCGCCGTTTCAGTACCCTGTGCGGTGTATCAGGTCAGCGGTGAATACGCCATGTTCAAGGCGGCGGCCCAAGCGGGATGGCTGGATGAAAAGGCCGCCGTCCTAGAGGCGATGTACGCCTTCAAGCGCGCTGGTGCCAAGGCTATTATCAGCTACTATGCAGCGGATATGCTTAATTGGTTAAGCCATCCGTAGCCAAGTCTGCATATGCTGTCCGCTAACACCGATGGAATGGACGTGGCGATCGACTCCGATGGCTTCGGTCCGCCGGGCAGTATTTCCCAATGAATCACCTGGCACATAGATCTGTGAAAACCGGAATCTTTACGGAACTCGCCACAGTTACAGAATCAGACAGAGCCTGCCTCCGCTCAGTGGCGGGTAAATTCCTGTACTTTAGCGATGAGGCTGCGATGAGGGTCTTCAGGGTCAAGCCGCTGACGCAGGAAATCCACCACCTGCGATGCCGCGGGCAGGGCCTGCCAGCCGCTACGGGGGGCGGCGGCTTTAAGTGCCGCACACGCACTTGCAAAGACCGCGGCTTCGCCGATGGAAAACCCTCGAGCCACCGCCAGCGCGCACGCACCGTGGAAGGTATCGCCGCAACCATTTGTATTGACAGCTTGCACAGCAAAGGCGGGTACGTGTACCGGCGGGTGTTCGGGAGAGTCGGTCCACCAGCAGCCATCCGCACCAGCCGTTACTACCGTCGCCGCCCTCGGGGTGCGAGCGAGAGTGGCGCAGCCTGCCGCCAGATCGTTCTGGCCAGTCTGCCATCGGACAAAATCCTCAGGAACGACAAGATGAGTCACTTGCTCAAGCAGCGGCGCCATCTGCGACCGCGGATGGTGACCTTCTATATCAATCAGCACTGGTGTGCCGGCACTGCGGGCCTTGCGTATGATATCTGCGGGGTCCCGACCCCCGATGTAATCAACCAATAAAAGCCTTGTACATGCGAGTAAATCGGCGGAAATATCTTCGGCTTGGACAGGCTTGAAATGCCGCGGATCATAAAAGATGGTTCGTTCACCCGTGGTGCGATCCACAATCACCTGACTGTGGTAGGGGCGCCCGGCTGAGTCAGAAATGATATGCGAAATATCCACGCCACGATCTGTCAGGCCTTGGCGAATAAAGTTTGAAAGCTCATCATTTCCAAAACGGGCGGCAAAGGCTGTCCGGCCGCCCAGCGTTGCAGCGGCAGCGATCGCAGTGCATGCCAGCCCTCCGCCGTGCCGTGCCGAATCCAGCACGGGAACCTTGGCACCATGTGCGGGATAATGCTCGATGGCAAGTACGTCATCGACGGCGGATATGCCTACTCCAAGCACATCATACATGTGTGGTTGTGTTTTCATATGCTCACTTTGTTCTCTTGGGTCGCGATTGGGCCGCAGGCTTACCAGCCGCATAATGGTTGACGCTCTCTGTGCTCTGCATGTCATCGGCAAGCCTGCGATGCGGTTTGATGCCCGCATCCTTGAGCTTCCCATGGTAAGCACGCACCGCTTCTTCAGGGCTGATTTCGCTGTCGGCAATTAGCCGCAGCATGGTGATAAAAGCCAGTTGATCTTCCGCCTGATTGATTTTTCGTCCAAAGAGCGCCGCCCGAGCGCCATATTTTTTTGCCTCGTAAAGAAGTTTAAATGCGTCAAAGGTTGTGCCGGCGCTGCCACCGAGAACGCCGACGATGACCGAGTCGTCGTAACGACAAAGCTCTTCCATGTATCTGGGGCCATGGTACGCAATTTTAAGAAACACCGGCCGTGAAACCTTTGGCACGCCCGCCAGCATCCGGCAGATGTGGTCGTTGATGAATCCGCCCATTTTGTCAGGATCAATCCCGTGCACCTGCGGCGGCACATTGGGATTGAATACCTCAAGAAAATGGCGAAAACCTTTGGATTCTGCTTCCAAGCGAAACTGGCGATAGGCCGCCAGCGTGCGGTGGTCAAAATCCGGAAGATTATTAAATGTAACCGAATACAAGCCCAAGTTCGCACCCGCGTCGCCATCGGCCATTGTGCCAGGCGAAACCCCGGCCTGTATGTGGTCTATACAGGCGGTGGCGAATGGCAGGGATGGTGCAATTGAATATCGGCTTTCGCGGCAGACATGAATATCGGTCGTATCGTTAGCACGCACGGCCGGCGTCATATGGCTGCGCCTGAATAGCTTTTCACGAATGGTAAGTTGATCGCTGGTGGAACAGCTCATCAACATGATGTCCACCAACCCCTGCTGGATGATCTCTCGAATGATCGCGCGGTACTGCTGGATGGTCCGGTACGGAAAGCCGGATGACGTATGGTCGGCATCCGGGCCTGGTGCCGCCACCCCAAGCGCCATATCGGCATCCTTGGCGTCCGCGAGAATAAAATGCTTACCGAAACGATCGCGCGCAAGTGCGGACAGTTTAGCGTCAAGTGTCTTTTGCATGTAATGATCCTTTAGTTAGTACGAATTACGGGCATGGTCGCTGCAGAGCGGATATAGAGGCTTCTGGTCCTCCTCAATGGCTGCAAATCGCGGCAGCGGCTCGTAGAAGCGATTGTCTTTGGAGTCGTCATTGATGCTTGAAACCTCACCCACCATGGCAAGCCCCCCGGTGGCGAAAAAAGAGTGATAAAGTCCCGGCGTGAGCGTAATACTTTCACCGGGCTGCAGCTCAACCCGCCCGCCGGGAGCCACCCTTCGCAGAACACCATCGCAGCGGACGGCAACCTCAGTTGCCGCGAAATCCCCATCGTGGGTGGAATTGTACAACTCAATGACCAAAACACCACCACCGCGATTTATAATGTCTTCCGTCTTCTGAAAGTGGTAATGAAAGGGTGTCCGTTGATCGGCACGCACCAGCATGATCTTTTCTGCGAATATCTTGGATGCATCCCCCACGACCCCATTGCGAATGGTAAACAGCAGCAATCCAATCTGTTCAAACTTGCCCGATCCGAAATCTGTAATATCCCACCCTAAGCCACGGCTGCGCAAGTAGTCCGCTTCGGTACCCAGTTCAGCCCACCGCTCGGGAGTCCAATAGGCAAAAGGCGGCAAATGAAATTGATGTGTCTGAAAAAACGCCGTCGCTTCTTGCAGATATTTATTAATGCTTGATCGTTTCATGCCTTCATCCTTTTCAGTTATGGCAGCGTCTGTTTAACTTTGCCACAATAGTCAAAACCGACACCAATCGTGGATGCCAACCCCCTAAAAGTCAAGGGTGCATGCCGTGAAATGTTGGCAATAGATGACATCTGCTGCACGTGGTGGTCCGCAAAACATGGGTTCACGAAGTCCGCAGATACAATTCGTCAGGCGCGGCTTGCGGATGAGAAGCCGGACACTCGGGTCGTCGCTCCAATCGGTCCCCGCTCGTGCAGTCGTTGATTTTCAATGTGGAATCCATTTTTAGTCCTCGATCGCATTGAAGTAGATCGACCACATCGCAGCGGTGTTTCGCTGTCCTATTCGCACTTGATGGCCGGTACATTGCATGTGTCACCGCATTGCAGAGATGCACCGCGGCGAATAGTCTATGGGTTAGACGGCTAGTGCTCTGTCACACCTACCAATTAGGATTGATTGGCCGCAAGATGCCGGACCACGCGCCTGATTGCACCGATCGATGCTGTTGCGAGAAATAATGCGAACGCCAAAAGAGTCAGAGGATATCTATCGCACCCTGTTTCGCGAAATGGAATTAGGGCGGTACCGCATCGGCGATCGCATCCCGACAGAACGCGTGCTGGCCGCCCGATTTGGCGTGTCTCGACCCACTGTGAGCCGCGCCATTCGCCGGTTGGTGGGTCAATCGCTTATACGGCGCAATGGTAGGGCGGGCTCACGTGTCATCTCAATGCCTCCACGGCGAAGCCTCACATTTGGAGCTGTGTTATGGGGGTTGGCTGGACAGCACCACGACGAGTCGCCTTTTGGAGCGGCAGGCAGGGAAATGCTCTACCGCGCCGAGCTGGAGGGTCGCTCGATATTACTCCACGATCCAACCTGGTCTGATGATCCAATCGAATCGGGATTGCCTGATCGCTACCATGTGATTGCCAGAGAACTCATCGATCGGCGCGTATCCGGTGTATTTCTTATGCCTCGGGATATTCTACCCGATCAATATATATCGCCCACCGCGGCTATTGCCGACGATTTTAAGGCCGCTGGAATTGCCGTGGTGCTTATAGATCGCGATATTATCCGGTACCCGGCTCGAAGCCACCTCGATATGGTGGGTATCGATAATTTTGGGGCCGGCTTCACTCTCACCGAACACTTCATCAAGTTGGGATGCCGCAAAATTGATTTCTTCGCATATGTTTCACGCGTACCCACCCAGGAATCGCGTATCGCCGGTTATCTTAAGGCTCTGGCGTTTCACGGCATTCACCCTGATCCGGCCGGCATTTACTATGGCGATCTCTTCGACCGCGATTCAACCGTTGAAAGACTCAAGCATCGGCGCCCTGAAGCCGTCCTCGTGGTAAGTGATTCGCGGGCGGCGCGTGTCATGCGTTTTGCCCTGGACGCCGATATTAAAATTCCACAGAAGCTTCGCATCGGAAGTTTCGATGATCTACCAAGCGCTGCACGCCTGCCGGTGCCGCTCACCACTGTCCGCCAACCTGGCGCCGCATTGGGATATTTTGCGTACCGCACCATGATGCAGCGGATTGAAGAACCGACTCTGCCCCCCGTTCACTTGGAACTCAGTGGAGAGCTGGTGGTTAGAGCCTCATCCGGCATCGCGCCTCGACCGCATCGTTCAAGGAATTAGCGCCAAGCGCCTGTGCCAGTTTACCCCGATGCATCCCGAGGGCTTCGCATATACGCAAGCAACAATAGGTATGGTAATATTATGAAAGATGGTTGGAGGGTTGCAGTTGGGCCCTGCCGACAAGCCGGTAATGTCCAATGGTAGAGACGGCCTTCATGTCGAAAATGGCCTATATTCAATAAAATAAGTGTTATCTTAACGTTTTGCCTGAGTCGATTCTTGCCTGCGGACGGGAGGCTGCGGCGGCTGGAAAATCCGCCGGTAACCGGCCGATTACGAAAGTTATGGTAAGTAAAAGCCGCGGCGGGCCTTAATTTTATTGCATTCCAATCACGCGTGAGCTACTGTCTTTTACAGAAGCTTGTAATTCGGTCGGATTGGGCGCTGCATTCAGTCCGAAGCATGGTGAAAAGTTATGTATCCGCGGCCGGCCATGGTGACGATCGCCATGAGGAGGCGGTGAACACGATAGATGGATCCAATTGTATGTAGCCGCGTGTTTCGGTTTTCTTCGCGGTAAACGCACTGTCTATGGCCATGTTGGCGTATGGACCCGTAGCCCGGCCGGTCTGCCGGGGAATTTGAGAGGCTCCCGATGGGAGCAGGAGTGTTTTATGTTTTCTTTCAATCGTTTCTTGGGTTCGCGTGGTAGTTCCCTGGCGGCCGCGGCGCTTGCGGTCACCGTAGTGGCGGGGTTGGCTGGCACTGCCTCGGCGGGTGTCATATATAAAGACACCTTCAGCGGATCAAGCAGCACGCCGCTTAACGGATCAGCCCCGACCACTGATAACGGTACAAGCGCAACTTGGACTGCCAATACCTATCCGGTCTGGTCAGATAGCGGGTACACAACGTACGCGCTGGACCAAAGTACCAAACAAAGAGATTCTGCGTATCTCGGGTTTTACGCCAGTGGCTGGTCAGATATATACGCTTTCGGCCACGCTTAGCATTCAGTCTGTTAATTCTGGGCAGGGCCTGCTGGATGTAGGATTCATCGGAAATATCCAGGCCGGCACCAACTCCTTGGGCAACACATCGACGTTAAATACGGGGTGGGATTGGCCTGCCAATATCTCCAACGTTTACGCAAGTCCTTGGGCCTTGATCAGGGGGAGTGGCGGTGGCACGTACTTTACCGGCCCCTACACAGACGGTGGCGCTAATTTTACATCGAGCGCCGTCGGCTCGGCCAATAAAATTGCGATTGTTCTCAACACCGGGGCAAGTGCATGGACGTACCAGGTTTTTGACAATGGAGCGCCCGTATCGAATGTCATTTCCTTTGCAACCAATCCCACAATTACCGCTGTTGGATTGCAGAACGCGGATGCAATTGGCAATGTCAGTAGTTTTGAGCTTGCATCATCGCCCGTCCCGGAACCGGCCAGCTTGGCGCTGGTGGCGGCAGGTGGCTTGGGGCTGTTGCTGCTCAAGCGTCGGAGGATGGCTTGAAGTGTTGGCGTAAACGCCACCAATAACGGCAGGTAATTGGGAAGCCGAAGGGATAGAATCTCTCGGCTTCCCTGTTCTTGGCGGGCGGGTGAAACCGGCACGCCTGAACTAAGGAGATTTGTAATGAAACGTCGTGGATTCACGCTCATCGAACTGCTTGTGGTCATTGCCATTATCGCCATTCTCATTGCACTTCTGTTGCCGGCGCTGGCTACGGCCAAACGATTGGCGGTTAGAACGGTGGGGGCGTCCAATATGCGGCAAATCGGCATTGCCTTGCATGAATATGCCGATATGTATCGCGGGCAATATCCGCTGGCCCAGGTCAGTGACTATCCGTTTGCCGGCAACATAGCCTACGGATGGGAAACGTACCCGGTCTCCGGGCTTGGCCTGCTGTACTACGATTCTTTCGGAATCAACGGCAACCCAGCAACTCCATCGGGAAGCATGATTCCAACCACCGCGAGGCCGGGCGTGCTGACACCGAACGCAGATGGCATAAGCCTGCTGTTTTCTCCGGATACAAGCAGCGGCGAACTGCTATCGCAAATACCCGCGAGCTACTACAACGCCCAGGGATTGCTCACCAATTGGTCGTTTACTCCGGGCCTGTGTTACTGGGTGGATCGTGGCATCAACTACAAACCCGCATACGACTACAGTTATTTGGAATGGGGTTGGCATTTTACCCCTGCGGGTACAATTTACGCTGGCAATATAGGCAACTATTGGGATTTTATGAACGGTGATCCGGCCCATGAGCCAGCCCTAAACCCACAATCCAATCCTGGGACCATCTTGGTGACGGATAATGCCCTATTTTCCAATTATTTCGTGGATACTGGGCAGGCCGTGGGGCTGACCAATTTCATCTCGCCGGGTGCAAACTCCAATTACGTCGATGGCTCAATGGGTAACTATGTGCCCGCCGGTGAGCACGAAATGTACAATGACGGCTCCGTGCGCTGGGTGCCGATGTCGAAGATCAAGGCCCGCGTCTATGGCGTCGATATCTATTTTGGCTGGTAGAATGTGGTGGGCCCCGCGGCTACAGCTCACAGTTGGCATGCGGGATGTCACAATGGGGCACTGCAGTCCGAGACAGGCTCCAAGGCGTTTGGGAGTAATGCACGCCATCGCACCGGCCTGAGGGCAGGTGCCAACCCCCCCGCCAAAATTCTGAAGGGATCAGCATGCGTAAAAATGGGTTTGGTTTGGTACTCGTGGGGCTAATGGCGATGGCTAATGGTGCGGTGTTGCCCATCTCCGCGAACCCCCTGCGACAAACTGCCCCTACCATTGCCACCGGCAAAGCACCCGCCTGGGCGATCGCGGTTGATTGGCCAACTCACAGCGGAGTCAATATTCAATACAATGCCAAGCCGGGTGCCACCCCAATGCACGGAGCCTACAAACGAGCTTCCGGTTGGGATGTTCCTATTACAGGAAACCATTGGCAAACCTATATATGGACGCTAACGAACGTGGACTTCGCAGGACGGCAAAATGGTGGCGCTGACTTGCGACTGGCGTGTCCGCCCGGTCTCGCTGTACACGCGGTGACCCTCGCCACTAAACCGCCGGCCTTGGCGCTCCGCGATCAGCACCTTGCTGACGACCGGACTGCCAGCATCATTTTCGACACGGGCCGCGCCGGAGCCGCCGCGACCAATACCGGTCACAACATGCGTCAGGTGTGGGCCGGCGGAAATACCGGCGACAGCATATACACCTGTGGCGTCGTCGCCGGACGAGGTGCAGAAATCATCGCTGGGCATGCCGGTCTCTCTTACATTTATTTGCGCCTTAATCGGAAAAGCCGAATATTCCGCGACCACCCTTCGGTCATCTATGCCACCGTGACCTACATGGACCGTAAACCTCGCGCGGTGTGGCCGGAGCAAACCTTTGCGGCCTTTGCATCGCACGGCGTTGATTATGTCGAACTGGAAATGAACTGGACCGCGATTGAACCCTTCCCCGGCCACTTTAATTTTAAGGCCTTGGATCAAATGCTGGCGAATGCCGCCAAGGCCGGCGTTCGCATCCTCCCCGTCTTCTGGTATTACCAGGGAGGTAATGGCACGCCGGCGTGGATCACCCGTTTTGAAGTCGGGTCTTCAGGGAGGATATCTTCAACCCCAGCTTGGTGGAGCCATTTTAACCGTCGCTCTTACTTTAATTATGTCGCCGCGACCGTCGCGCATATCAAGCATAACCCCGCCTTCGGCGGTGCCTTTCTCAGCTATGGTTGGGTGGATTCCATGTGGTATTCACCGGCGGCAAGTACTTACCAAAATATCAACGGCTATGCCCCGGCCGATGTGGCTCGATTTCACCTTTGGCTACCGTCGCGCTATCAATCTCTAAAAACGTTCAACCGGCGCCATCATACCCATTTCACTTCGTGGGATTCCGTTCCCGCCGCCAAGCCCGGAGAACCACTGTTTCGGGTTTACCAGCATTTTCGCAATTGGAGCGTGATGGAAACCTACCACCGTCTGACAGCGCTGGTGCGGCGCCAGACGGCAGCGCCTCTGTATTATTATTGGGGTGGAGGATTTTTTAACGCCGGTGTGGCGTGCAATTTCCCTGACACGTTCTTCAAGCTCGCGCGGCGCTACCATGTCACCGTTTGTGAAGATTGTGCCGATCGTACGGGTATGATGCTTTTGTTTGGCTCCTTGGCAAGGGCTTACAAAGTGCCGCTTTATGAGGAGTGGGCACCCGGTGCAGGACTCCATGAAGAGATCGCCAAGTTTATGGGCCATTACGGATTGGAAATGCCATGGAACGCCGGAATGGATTTCTTTCGCTACAACGGCGGGCCCGAATATAAGATTGGCTATCCGAAGTACACGCAGTGGCTGCCGGCTTTAAGCTCAATCCACGGTACCTATCCACAGCAGCCGGTGGCGGTCTATATTTCCTACCGGCCCGCCTTTTCTAATCCGGTGGGAATGATCGGCACCTCTGGGCCCCTGGCCCAAATATGGCGCAAGACTCATGTGGCCTTCACCGTGGTTACAGATCGGGAAATCAGATCCGGATGCGTTCGGCTCGGACAATTTCGCGCCATATTTCCGCTCAACGGGCGACATGATTCGGCCATTGTCGCGTATGCCAACCACGGCGGACATGTGCTGAAGTATGCGGCGCAGCTTGCTGATTATGCCCCGGCTTATATCACCTTCACCCCCGCCAATACCCGCGTTGAAGCGATACCCACGGTTAATTTGGCTACGCAGACGGCGTGGATGACCTTCAGTGGCTGGCGACCCGGCCATTCTTATTCCGGTGTTGCCTCGATTAACTTGAAAGCGTTGGGATTGCGCCAAGGTCAATACCACATTGTCAATGCCGCTACCGGCAAACTTATTCCGGGTGCAGTCCGTGGCCATAATCTCAGCGCTGCGTTGCACATAATGCCCGGTGAGTTGGCGGTGTGGCGGCTTTCGCCGGGAGCCGGAAAATAGCACCGCCACGACCATTTTGCCTGCCCAAAAATGGTGCCTTCCACTTCCGACTGAAAATCTTGTTGCAGCATGGAGCAAATATGCATATCAACGGCGCGCCGCTGGAAATATGCGGTGCGCCCGAAAGTTACAGCCAAACTGTTGCAAGGCGACCGTCCTCCCCATGCGTCAATTCAGGATGAAGCGTTCATAAATTTCATCAAACTGCGCGGATGCATCCATGCGTGCGGTTGGTTTGGCCGCCGGGCTTGTACCGGCGCATTTTCGGCCCATCGCAGGCCAGCTATTATTTGGGCAGACTCCCGGCGCCGATCACCCGTGCTCAAAGCCCGACTGCAGGATCTGGCATGACGATCGAGAGCCACTCTAAAAGACCTCGGACGGCCACGCCTGCCCAGCTTGCTTATCCGAAGGGTATGGCGACAATTCTCCGCAGCGGACATTAGCTATTTTTTGGAAGGTGTCATGGATAGCCCCATCAAAAAGAAAGTTTCTACTTCTAAGCCTTCCCCTGCCAAAATTCGGAATCGTCCCAAGTATCGGACGGTCTATGACGCGTTGCTCCGGAACATCCGGCGCGGGGATTATCCCCCCGGCGGAAAACTTCCAGCCGAACCCAAGCTGATGGCAAAGTTTAATGTCTCGCGGATCACCGTGATTCGCGCCCTGCGGGATCTGCAAACGGCGGGTCTGGTCGATCGCCGCCACGGATCCGGCACCTATGTACGGGAGATGCGGGCTGCTAATTGGTTGCGTGTTGGCTTGCTGTTTCAGCATCTGCTTGAACCCGACAGCATTTTTTCGGTGGTTCACCAGACGATCTCGCGTGAATCGCAAAAATTCGGTTGGCAGATAACTTTCCACGAAATTGCCGATCCCTGTACTCCCGAGCAGGCAGTTGCCACCATCGACCAGCTTGGTGCCTCCGGCGTGCGCGGCGTGCTCTATCTGCCGCTGCCGGTGTCCGCCCAGTGCGCCGAGGTCAATGAGGTCATTGCCCGCCAATGTGTGGATCATCACATTTCGCTGGTGCTGCTGGATCGTGATATTCACCATTGGCACGACCGCAGCCGTTTCGATCTTGTCGGCAGCGACAATAAATTGGGTGGCTTTCTGGCGGCGCAGCACCTGATCGAACGTGAGTGCCGCCGCATTGCATACTTCACCGGAGGCCAGGATCATCCTACGGTCGAGGCGCGATTGGGAGGCGTTCGTGATGCCATTGGACTTTCTCCATCAGCGACATTGACGGTTTGTGCGGGTGATGCCGACGATCTTGCCTATATTGGAAACATATTATCTCAGCATCGGCCAGATGGCATCACCTGCGCCAACGACCTGACCGCGGCTAAGGTATTGCGTGGTCTTTTGAAGTCCGGCGTACATGTGCCCCGGCAGATCAAACTGGTGGGCTTTGACGATACGCCGACGGCGTCTTTGCTGCCCGTACCATTGACCACTATCCGTCAGGCGCCGGAGGAGATGGCCATTCAGGCGATGAACGTCATGCGCCAGCGACTGGATCGTCCCGATATGCAGACTCTGACGGTGGCCATTGCCTGTACACTTATCAGGCGTGAATCGACCGCGGCGCAAGCGCCCTCGGCGAGCCGCCGGTGAATTCAATTTGCGTTCCTTCCATGCAGAAAATGGCGGGCATGTAGCGTGCATCGGTGCGTATCCGCTTGACCTCTGGTTGTCCATCGCTAAAGTCAATATAATGAGTTTAGGCGTTTTGGCCGTTATGACGAATTCAATCCGGTAAGTTGTTTATTGCGACACAATTGCTCTGCCGATCATCAAGCCGGTCGTAGAAGCGCCATCGACTGCCCGGCCATGCCGTGTTGGTTCCCGAATAAATGGCGTAACACACTGTAATAAATACAGTTAAATGTAAAAATACGGGTGAATTCCATTGTCGGGTGGAGCTGTTTTTTAGGTACTGACTTATCTGGGGTACGGCGGGCCTTTAGAAAATTTTTTATTTTCGCCTTGCATTTGTGGTTTTAATGGATATACTCAGTGCAGTTATTCAAGTGGGTTGTGTCTCAACCCCGGAAGAGCGTTCAATTTTAAGGCGTTGCCCTGTCCATGGGTTTGGCAATGCGTGGGTGTGTGTTCTAAGAAGTTTTCAACCCCATGTCCGGATGTTCCGGCGGGGAGATTAACTCAGGGCGTTTCAAAAAAAGGAGAATATAATGAGACGCAAGGTCGGTTCAAAATCCATAGTCGGTTCACAGTTGGGTTTGGCTGCCGCACTGGCTGCTGCTGGATTGGTAATGTTGGCGGCGGGCAATGTGCATGCGAATTTGATCACCAACGGCAATTTCTCGGCCAATGCGTCAAGCTATTCGGCTTTCCCTGGCTACTCGGGAAACGGCAATCCGGCGGCCCCAACCAGTTGGACGATCAGCGGTGATGGCAGCGGCGTCAACGGGCCGGACACCGGGTTCTTTGCGGCCAGCGGATCACCATTTGCGCCATCCAGCACCACCGGCGTGAACGACTTCAACTTTATGCAAGGCCCGGGGGTCTACACCAGCCAAACCACAACCACTGCCGTGGGGCAGTCGTACACACTGACATTTGACGCGGCACAGCGATCTGGTGACACGAATTCGGTATTGGAGGTGATCGTGACAAATGCCACCAATGGCAACCAGATTGCCACCTCCACACCTACTATAAATGATACCAGTTTCGCAACGTTTTCGCTCAATTTTACGGCAGCATCAGGATCGACCGGCATTGAATTTCTGAATAACAGCGGCACCACGGGGGATAATACCGTCGATGTCACCAACGTTTCCATGGCGGAAGCCGCGGTGCCGGAGCCAGCGAGCTTGGGTCTGCTGGCCATCGGTGGGCTGGGGCTGCTAATGGTGAGCCGCCGTCGGGCCACCCGCCAAAGCACGTAACGGGATGTTGGCGGCGCGGGGCATCCAA
>DZDI01000195.1 GCA_022730455.1 Phycisphaera mikurensis
CCGAAAAAATTACCGATCCATTGATGCACCTGGTGCGCAATGCCATGGATCATGGTATTGAACCTGCCGAGCAGCGTCTGCAGGTCGGTAAACCCGCTCAGGGTTGTATTGCTTTGCATGCCCGTCATGATTCGGGAGGCATTGTCATAGAAGTGAGTGACGACGGAGCTGGTCTGAATCGTGAAAAAATCCAGCGTAAGGCGCTGGAAAAGGGCTTGATTACTGCCGATCAGGTACTCAGCGATCAGGAAATATACGCTCTGATATTTGCCCCGGGATTCTCCACGGCCGATAAAATCAGTGATATTTCCGGTCGCGGCGTGGGTATGGATGTGGTTCGGCAAAATATTGAATCCGTGCGTGGTCGCATTGAAATCCATTCAGTCTCTGGCCGGGGGAGCACCATGCGGATTCATCTGCCCCTGACCCTTTCCATTATTGATGGTTTTCTCGTGCGACTGGCCCAGGATACCTATGTGATTCCCTCGGAGTCCGTAGAAGAATGTCTGGAATATCCAAAAGTGCAGGGTACGGTGGGGTACATGGAATTACGCGATCAGCCTTTGCCCCTTCTGGATCTGAATGCGGTATTCAACAAGCGCGCTACCGACGAAAGTCGTCGCAATGTGGTTGTTGTCAGGTATGGTCTTGAGCGTATCGGGATGGTAGTGAGTGGCATTTTAGGCAGTCAGCAAACGGTCATTAAACCGCTGGGTAAACTATTTGAGCAAGTACCGGGTATCGCTTCCGCTACCATTCTGGGTAATGGCGATGTCGCCCCGATACTGGATATACCTACTTTGATTCAACGGCACTATGCCATCAGCGCGAAGTCCGCGCATTCATTCATTCATTAAAAGGGGATAAACATGTTTGGGAATATGCGTATCGGACTGCGCCTGGGTCTGGCTTTCGCGCTGGTTATTTTGTTGCTGATGCTGGTAGGTGCTACAGGTTGGTGGGGAGCCGGAAGATTACAGAAGGATCTGGAAACCTCTACGGGCAGGGTTTCGGATAATATTCATAAAGTCGATTCCATGATGCTGGCCACAGCCAAACTGAAAACCGCATTTGCTTTTAGTTATGGGCTGCCCAGTCAGGCCAAACAGGCTTCGCAAACTCTGTCTGCAGGTACTGCCAAAATTTTTCCCTATTATAGCTTTTTGAAAAGTAATTTGATGAATCCAAAAGCCAAAATTGTGCTACCGGAATCCAAAGCGGCATTCATCCAGTTCATGAATTCCTCACAACAATATTTGAGTATGCTGGCAGCGATTGCCCCTGATGCCAAAAATGCCGCAGCACAAATAAATGCAGCTAACCAGTATTACCAAAACACCACATTACCGGCTGAAAACCAATTACATAAAATCAATTTTCAGCTACGTGGTGACGCACTGTTAACGATGGCAACCCTCAAAAAACAGGGTGCCAGTGATGTCACTTTGGTGATTGATGCCATTGTTATTATTTCCCTCGTTTCCATTATTTTGGGAATATTGATTGCCTGGGCATTGTCCCGTTCCATTACCCGCCCATTGGCCGAGGCGGTCAGCATTTCCGAGCGGGTTGCTGATGGTGATTTGAGTATGCAGGTGGTCTCTCGTAGCCGCGATGAAACGGGCAGGTTGATCGCCGCTATGGCACAGATGGTCGAAAAGTTGACCCAGACCATTGGTGAGGTACGCAGTGCTGCTGATAATTTGTCCAGTGCTTCCGAAGAAGTCAGTGCAACCTCTCAATCCCTGTCGCAAGCGGCTTCGGAACAGGCGGCGAGCGTCGAGGAAACTTCGGCAACCCTGGAAGAGGCCGCAGCATCCATCAAACAAAATGCAGAAAATGCTCGTGTTACCGATGATATCGCTACGGGAGCGGCCAAAGAGGCGCGGCTTGGTGGCGCGGCGGTGACTGACACGGTGCAGGCCATGAAAAATATTGCCGAGAAAATCGGAATTATTGACGATATTGCTTATCAGACCAATATGTTGGCACTGAATGCAGCCATCGAAGCGGCGCGGGCGGGTGAGCACGGCAAAGGATTTGCCGTGGTCGCCGCAGAGGTGCGCAAGTTGGCCGAGCGCAGTCAGGTCGCCGCACAGGAAATTGGTACTTTGGCCAGTAGTAGTGTCAAAGTGGCTGAACAGGCGGGCAACGCGCTCAATGCACTGGTGCCCGCCATTGGCAAAACTTCGGATTTGGTGCAGGAAATTAATGCCGCTTCCAACGAACAGGCCACCGGAATTGATCAGATTAATGTGGCCGTGGGACAGCTCAATCAGGTCACCCAGCAAAATGCCTCGGCATCTGAAGAGCTGGCGGCTACTGCCGAAGAAATGAGCGGGCAGGCGGAGCAATTACAACAACTGATGGCGGCTTTCCGCTTGCGTTCCGGAGGGGCCGCAGTCGCATCCAGGCAGGGACATACAGAGGGTAAAGGGAAAGGTGCTGCTGTAGCCCATCTGAAAAATGCCCACGCAGAATCATCCGTGAGCGGTGCCGACAGTCACGAATTTGTCCGTTTCTGAGGAGCTTGTCATGGAAATGCTAGCAGCCCAAGAGTCGTCCACATCGCTGCGTTCATGGGCCGGTCAGTACCTGATTGTCCAGCTTCAAGGTGAAGCCTTCGGGCTGGATATATCTGGTGTCCGTGAAATTATTGCCTACATTGTTCCTACCCAGATCCCGATGATGCCTGATTTTGTGGTAGGGGTAATCAATTTACGGGGGCAGGTGGTCCCGGTGATTGATATGGCCCGACGCTTTGGGCGTCCGGCTACGCAAATTCATAAACGGAGCTGTATTATCATTATTGACCTGCAAGACGGTCATTCCCGACAACGACTCGGGGTGGTGGTGGACGCGGTGAATGAAGTGCTGGAATTTGGCGCAGAGCAAATTGAAGCTGCTCCACAATTTGGCGCGGGTTTACGGACGGAATTCATCCGGGGTATGGGGAAAATCAATGGAACTTTCATGATTTTGCTGGAAATTGAGAAGGTGCTTTCCATGGAGGAAATGTCAGCGCTCTCGGTAGTTGCAGCCAAGACCGTTGAGTCTGGCTCTTCTGACCCAGAGGCCTGAAAATGGCTTCATCCCCTCATGATCTGGTCATGACCCTGCCTGAATACCAGCGTATTCAGACATTTCTTTCTCGTGAGGCGGGAATTTCATTAGGACCAGCCAAGCAAACATTGGTGATGGGTCGTTTGGGCAAACGCCTGCGTGCCACCAACTGCCCCAGTTATGATGCCTATTTGCGCTTGCTTAATCAGGATAGTGAAGAGCGACAACGCGCCATAGATTTGCTGACTACCAATGAAACCTATTTTTTTCGTGAGCCTAAACATTTCGCGTTTTTGGCAGAACAGGCCATACCTGCCTGGAATAATCAGGAAACCGTCAGAATTTGGAGTGCTGCCAGCTCATCCGGTGAAGAAGCTTATAGTATCGCCATGGTTCTTGCCGAAAGGCGTGCTAAAAGTTGGGAAATTTTTGGCTCGGATTTAAGTAGTCAAGTATTGTCAGCTGCTGAAAAAGCCATTTATCCCATGACGCGAGCTGAAAAAATTCCTAAACCTTACTTAAAACGGTACTGTTTACGTGGAACGGGCAAGCAGGAAGGTTTTTTTTCCATTGCGCCGGAAATTCGACGTTTCGTGAAG
>DZDI01000058.1 GCA_022730455.1 Phycisphaera mikurensis
GTTGGGGCGCTTGCGGCCAATCAATCCTAATTGGTAGGCGTGACAAAGCACTAGGCCTGTGCGGCCGGGCCGGCTGCGCAACATCAGGCGAGCCGTGATCACACTCCACCGTTGCCCGGTCCGATTTCCAGCGGTGCGAAATACACCTCGCGGCGCTGCTTTGGCCGATATCCGGCATGCTGGTAAAGGGCTACAGCGGGAATATTGGCCTCATCCACCGCCAGTAAACTGGCCCTGGCACTGATAAGCCGCATCGCTTTTTTGATACGAGTCATAAAAAAACATCCTAGATGTCGTCCGCGGTGCGGGAGCGCCAGCCCCAGATAAGTAACATCCAGAGATTTCAAAGCATGATTAGCGGTGAGAAGCAGGACACCAACCCCACGCGACTCGTACACCAATACAAACCATAATTCAGGGTCAAAGGTCCCCGCGTGTTGATGGCCGAGGATAACGTCATCCAAACTGCGTAACCCGGCCATCTTTTGGCAATCCAACGTTTGTTCGTAACTCGCGCCAATGGCCTGCTTGAATAATTCATGATTAGCGGGACGATAAGTTTCCAGATGATAGCCGTTGGGCAAATGCATAACGGGCATGTCCCAACGGGCCGAATGCATCATGAACTGCAGAATGGCGAGCCGGTCGTAACCGGCGGCCTGGTATATGCCCTGCAAGCTTTTATCTCCGGCGTCAAACACGCCTTGAATCATCTTCATACCCGCTGCTGTCGCTCCGCTCAATGCCGTCTGCAGGCAGGTGGCGGTTTGCCGCTCTTGGCCTTGGAGATAGCGCGTCGGCGGAAGATAGCATGTCGCGGTTTTACCCGGATTTGGCACCCACAGGCAGACAACCGTCAATGAATCATTTTCGAGGCACAGGACTTGCTTCCGGATGGAGATGTTGTATTGTTGACAAAGCGCATCAAAGCCCGGGCGCCGCGCCCGAATCTCCAACCGTCGTGAAATACCGGGGCGTTCTGGCCCTGCCAAAAGGCAATCGATGCCGCGTTGTGCCAGTTCCAGTGGCGGATCCGCAATACATGTAAAATCAGCGTCCTGAGCCAAGATACCTCCTGTCATCGAGATGCAATCTGGGCAACCTTTTCGATGGACGGCGTCGGCATTTGAAATGCAGGGCGCACCTCCGTATTCTTTACCCCTTGGTTGGGATGATAACAATGGGATGGTGAATTGGATATTCCTGTCGAACCTGGTGTGCTTGATAAGGCCGGAGCCCTGATTGAAGCTCTCGGCTACATCCAGCGATTTAACGAGAAGATTGTCGTCGTAAAACTTGGCGGCTCATTCATGGACAGCCAGGATGAGTTTCGCAAGGTGCTCACGGATATCGTCTTTATGCACGCTGCGGGGATGCGACCGGTGGTGGTGCACGGCGGTGGCAAGGCGATAACGCAGGCCATGACCGAAGCGGGCATTCAGGCGCAGTTTGTCATGGGACGCCGCTATACCGATGAAAATACCCTGGCGATTGCGGAACATGTGCTGGTTCACCAGGTTAATACTTTTATTGTCGATACGATTGAAGCACTTGGCGGAAAGGCGATGCCGCTGCATTCACTCGGCAGCGCGGTGCTGTTCGGTGAAAAACTGTTTCTGGGTGGAACGGAAAATCGGAAGATCGACATCGGCCGGGTCGGTGAGGTGAAGCGCGTTAACAGCACACTGATTTCCGCATTGACACGAGCGGACGTCATACCCGTCATCGCACCGATCGCCCTCGATGGTGCTGGCGGCAAACTGAATGTTAACGCCGACACCGCCGCGGGTTTTGTGGCGGGTGCGTGCAAGGCAGAAAAATTGGTTCTGGTTTCCGATACCCATGGCATCCGCAGCAGGAAGCACGATCCCGATTCACTTTTGCGCAGCGTCACACGGGCGGATATCGAGGCCTTGGTTGCCGCCGGAGAGATTTCCGATGGGATGCTTCCCAAAGTGGAATCCTGTCTGATCGCCCTGGAGGCCGGTGTGCAGAAAACCCATATTATCGACGGTCGTTTTCCCCACTCACTTTTATTGGAAATATATTCTGACCGCGGCGTCGGCACAGAAATTATCCGAGGATAAATGATGTCTTTCACATCCAGCCCCATGCACGATGGGGTAAAAGCTACCGATTTTATTGATATTCTCACTGCCGATCCTCAATGGCTCGGACATCTGTTGGCACTGGCCAAAAACCTCAAGGCGGCGCATCGGGCCCGCCAGCAGAACACCGCCGGTGCGGGCCGAGTCCTGGCCATGATTTTTGAAAAGCCATCGCTCCGCACCCGCGTGAGCTTTGATGCGGCCATGACGCATATTGGCGGCAGCGCGATTTACATCTCACCGAGTGAAATTGGCCTTGGTTCCCGCGAATCAGTCCCTGATATTGCACGGGTACTATCCGGCATGTGCGATGCTATCATGGCCCGCACGTTCGCGCACCAGACCATCATTGATCTGGCCCGACACGCTTCCATTCCTGTTATCAACGGACTCTCTGATAACAGCCATCCCTGCCAGGCCATGGCCGATGTGCTCACTGTGCAGGAGGAATTTGGTGCCTTGGAGGGCCGAACCATTGCGTATATCGGTGACGGCAACAATGTAGCGCGTTCGCTGCTGGAAGCGTGTGCTGTCTTCAAGATGAACTTTGCCATTGCCACACCTGACGCTTATCGCCTGCCGGAACGCGATTTTCAGGCGGTTAAAGCGCTGTATCCCATTGAATGCCTTATCACCAACGACCCGCGTCAGGCTCTCCAGCATGCGGACGCCATTTACACCGACACGTGGATAAGCATGGGGCAGGAGGCTGAAAAAGCAGCGCGGTTGCCGATATTTCGCCCCTATCAGATCAACGCTGACCTGCTTTCCAACGCCCCGAAGCATGCCATCGTACTGCATTGTCTACCGGCGTACCGTGGCGTCGAAATCACCGACGACGTGATGGATGGCCCGCAGAGCCGGGTATTTCAGCAAGCACACAATCGGTTGCATTTTCAAAAAGCACTGTTGGCCGAAATCTTTTCGCCGGCCTGACGGCGGGTGGATTCGCACCAGTCACATGTATTATATTTTTCTTTTTTATGGATTCTTCTATGAAAACAACTCCCACCAAACATGCCAAACCTGCCCGCGCCGAAAAGCGACGACCTCATGAACTCAGGCCCATCAGTTTCATCCGCCATTTCACTCACCATGCCGGTGGATCTGTCATTACGACATTCGGGGACACGCGTGTCCTCTGCACCGCCATGATTGAACAAGGCGTGCCTGAATGGCTCAAGGGTAAAGGTACCGGCTGGCTGACCGCTGAATACGCCATGTTGCCATCCTCCACCAACGGCCGCAAACGCCGGGATGGGGCCAAACCCGATGGGCGCAGTGTGGAAATTCAACGTCTGATTGGACGCACGCTGCGTGCCGTCGTAGCACTCGATCGGCTCGGTGAAAATACCCTGTTTATCGATTGTGATGTGCTGCAAGCCGACGGCGGCACCCGCACCGCCGCCATCACCGGCGCCTATGTCGCTGTTAAAGACGCCGCCGCAGCCGCTATCCAGAAGGGAATCATGAGCGTTGATCCGGTGGTTGGCCAGGTGGCGGCCGTCAGCGTGGGAATCATCCGCGGCGTACCGATGTTGGACCTTGATTACAGTGAAGATTCGTCCGCCGATGTGGATATGAACGTCGCCATGCTTTCAAATGGCCGATTTGTTGAATTACAGGCGACCGGCGAACGCAATACATTTTCACGTGTGGAGTTAGATTCCATGCTGGCTTTGGCCACGACCGGTATCCGCCAATTACACAGACTGCAACGTGACGCGCTTGCCGGGTAGGAATCATCACACCGGTTGAGGATATATCCTATCGGCAAGCAATTGGTATTTGCACAGCACCAATTCGGGATAAGAGGCCAATAATTTCGGGCTCGGAGCCTGCGCATGGGGATGTATCCACGCGACATAATAAAATTTATGGACGCTTTATCCTGAACTGACATAGCAAATCATTGGCAGCACTTCGCACGCACAGTTGGGCAAGACAGAGACAATAAACTATTTAGATGCAACGGTGCACAGGTCCCTGCGTCAGTGCCACACGGGCGTCAGAATGGTGGCACCATTTCGCCAATGCTGCCGAATATGAGTTCACACTATCAGTGTCCATTGCATTCGACCATCATTCGCGACGGAGCACTGCTTGCCCCCGATGGCGTAATCGCGATGCTGCTAATGAGCTGCCGCTTGCCAGTGCCGACGAGAATGGCAAAGGGTTTGCGATACCGCAACGCGTGAACCGTCGGAATCGCGCCACTGCGCGTATAGTAAATCGCCGCGCCAGGAACGGGTTCCATCATTTGAACCATTTCATGGTTTGAAGCGGTGTGGCATACCACCAGATTGCGCTCGGGCACGCGGGTTAAGGTGGCCCTGCCACCCCTGCAACGTATCGATGGCGGAGGCATGCGAAAGTTGTAATGCGCAGTGCTCAACCAAAGATACTGCCGGGACGTGCGGTGGACAAATCCGCGATAATACTGTTTCTTTAGTGGAGTCCAAGCGATCTCGGCAAACGCCATTTCGCGCGGTAACGCCTGATAAAACAAATGTCTGGCCGTGGCAATTCGCTCTGACCACAGGCATGCTTCAATCCCAAGGAGGCGCGAGCGCAAAGCCTTTGGCAGAAGCGCCGATGGATTAAAGTGATATACCTGCCGAATGGTGATGGCGGGCACGATAGCGTGCGGCTCAAAACGCGGATCGCCCTGGCAGTAGTTCAAATAGAGCCTGTTACACTCGGCCACTATCACGTCGTGGCCGAGTGATGCGTCCTTTGTGACAATGCTGGAGCTGTTCCAGCATTCAATGATCGTATTGTGGGGCAGATTTTTGGCCGGCACATCATCCCAGACCACCGCACGCCGCCCTTTGGCTGCAAGATATTGCGCCATTTTGGCCGGGAAGTAATCATGCAGGCGTTCCACCGTCCAATGTCGCTGCCGCATTAGCCGGGCGGCAATCGGGTTGTGAGCCCATACCTGCAAGGCTCGACGTGAGACCTCATCCCCGCCCAAGTGAATATAGTGTCCTGGGAAGAGCCTTGTCAGATACCCGAAGACCGCATCCAGAAAACGAAAAGTCCGCCTGGCCGGGCTCAGAGGGACGTTACTGACGCCCCACCGAATCCGAACATGGAATGGCCCCTTGGCGGCTGCCAGCCATGGATAGGCGGCCAGCGCAGCCGTGCAATGGCCGGGGATATCAATTTCCGGCACAATGGTGACATATCGTCTGCGAGCATAGGCAACGATTTGCTGAATTTGAGCATCAGTATAGAATCCGCCGTACCGCTTGTGACTTATATCATTCGGATTGCCATCCAGCTCGCTTCCGGGCCGCCACGCACCGATTTGAGTCAATTTGGGATATTGCGGAATCTGCACCCGCCACCCTTGATCATCTGTCAGATGCCAGTGAAATATATTCATTTTATAGTGTGCCGCAAGGCGAATAAATCGCCTGATCACCGCCGTCGGAAAGAAATGACGGCTGCAATCCAGCAGCATGCCGCGCCAGCGATAGCGAGGCCAATCGGTAATGGCGACCTGGTGGATGGCGTTATCAGTGCCTTGGACGGGATTGAATAACTGTTCAAACGTTTGCAGGGCGTAAAACAGGCCATGACCGGAATTGGCGGAAAACATGGCACCGTTACCGGTAACCTCAAGCCGGTAGCCCTCGCGGCCAAGCTGAGTATCAGCCGCGGTGGTGGAAAGCATGATCTGCGCCGGTCCGTTTGAGACAAGTTTTGCCGCTATACCTCGCTTTTTCAGGAAGCTTTGCAGGAAATGAGCAACATTGCGTTGCGCGGAATCGGTTGCGGTTATGCGAACTGTCACCGGAATATGCCACAGCGCGGCATAGGCGATGACATGACGGGGCAGCGGAATAAGACCGAGTCGAGTAACGGAAATGGTGCGGCCAGGCTCGGCGGCGCGGGTTGCTGCCGGTATAAAAGCCAGCGCAGAGAATATGGCAACTGCAAAAAATTGTGGTAAACGCATCATTGTCTCCTGAAAGGCCCGTTCCGGATTTCCATTTCACGCGTGCGATTCCGCCGGCAGAGCCTTGCCGCCGCGGAATATTTCCTCAATTTCTTCAAGGGTTTTAT
This sequence comes from Phycisphaera mikurensis, assembly GCA_022730455.1. Taxonomy (GTDB): domain Bacteria; phylum Planctomycetota; class Phycisphaerae; order WQYP01; family WQYP01; genus JAJZGD01. The sequence continues at coordinate 6,183 of DZDI01000058.1, forward strand.
TCTTGGTTTCCGGCAATAGGAACGTCGCGGTCAAAAAGTATATGACCGTGCATCCAGCGAATATGAAAAACGCCGTGGCGTAACCATACCGGCCGACAGTCGGTAAAAATAACGCAGCAATGACCGTCGATACGCTTTGATTGATTAACAGAGCTATGCTCATTCCCGAAGATCGTATCCGCGTGGGCATCAATTCTGATAATGCCAGCCAGACGCACACCCCGGGGCCGGCCGCGAAGAATGCGACGAAGACCAGCAGTGTTAAGGCAGTCAGAACGCCGTTCGTAGTGCTGGGAATCGGTGTGATCCACGCGTGGTCAATTTTCAGCGGCGCTTTGCGAGCCACCGACAGGTTGGCCAACGGGTTGGAAAAAAAGGCGATGACTCCGTTGGCGGGGACACTGGCTGATCGCGTGATATGAATATCACTGGCGGTTAGACTGTCTGAGCGCAGCGCATTGGTGGCAGCGGTAAAACCGCCATAGGAATATATAATCGTTAGGGTGACGGGATGGCCAGACGCAGATTTCTTCCCGGTGGTCTCGGTCAATAATTTCGCCGCCATGATCGAGTTAAACGGCATCGTCACACTCTGGCGGGATGTGATCATTGCAGTCAATGCCTTGGCACAATCAATCCGATGGCGTTCGGAGTGCTGAAACATCAGGCCGGTAAACAGCAGCGATACAACGATGCCGGAACTACCGATGGAAAGTAGCTTTTTTCGACCGATGCGGTCCACCAGCAGCACTCCGACAATCGTCATTAAAAAATTCAGCGTGGTGAAAACTAAATAACCCCAATGGGCCTGCACGTCGTTGAGGCCCGCCTGAATGAGAATGGTGGCGTTGTAGGCTATTACAGAATTAATACCCGTTGCCTGATTGCACGCCAGGACAATGCAGGCAAGAATAAACGGAAGTATATAATGGCGGTGCCACAGCGATTCCCGCCTTGTCCTGTGCCCGCCAGCATCATTCACCCGGGACTTCTCCGTCGCGGCCATCGATTGCATCTCAGCAATTTCCATATCCGCCTGATCCGGCAAACGGGACTTGAGCAGCGCCTTATGGGCCGCGATCTGGTTTCCCTTTCGGAACAGCCACCGCGGAGACTCAGCCACACAAAAGCTGCCTGCTACAAACAATACGCCCGGCAGCAGTGTCGTCCAGAAAATACTGCGCCATGCCAGATTTTTATAGGCAAACAATTCTGCCGCGTTATGCTGCCTAGCAACGGCTGCCACGCGTATCGAGAAATACATGGCAATGACCGCCGACGCTACAATCCCCAGCGTCAGAAGCCATTGAAAAATTGCGGTACCGCGTCCCCGACTTTTTGGCGTGAGGCATTCCGCGAGATACAGCGGTACGACAACGCCAATAAGACCGGCACTGATACCCTGTAAAAGCCGGCCCAGCAGCAGGGGGGTATAGCCGTGCGACATGGCAATGATGGGAATGCTGGCAACGAACAGCAGGCCGCTGATAATCATCAGTGTTTTACGCCCCAGTGCGTCGGCCAGAATGCCTGCAAAAAGTGTGGCAATAACGCTGCCAAGCAGAACGGCGGCCACAATGATCGATATCTGTCCGGGGTTCAGACCGGATGTTGCCTGCAAATACGGCAAAGCCCCGGCAATAATGCCGACGTCCACGCCGTAAAGCAAACCGCCGAGACCGGCAACCAGCAAAAGCATCCAGTTGTACCGATGTACCGCGGCGGGCATGGTCCGAATGTGATCCGTGTTCATCACGTAATTCCTGTCTCGCATCATATGGCCACGGCGTCACAAAATTTACAAACTCACCTTGCCGTGAGTTCAATGGGTGGTAATTCGCTTGCCGGCAATCCTAAGCCGGTCTTGAAAAATAAGGCATTCTGATTTTGCCTGTGAAACGTCGATATGTAATTCTCACGCCAGTTTGGAATAAACAGGTCGGCTTGAGCCGATTCTACCAGCGCCCAGACGGCTCCGCCAAAGCCGGCTCCGAACGCGGATGCCGCCACCGCCCCGAGTCTGCGCGCGGAAGCGGCTAAGTGTTGAGTGTGTGGAACCTGATTGTGCAGGCACGTCTCAGCCAGCCGCTGCGATTCGTCCACAACGCGCCCGACTTCCATCCAGTCACCGCGCTGCATGGCGGCCGTGGCCGCTGGAATCAGCACATGACATTCGGCGTGGTATTGTTCGAGTCTTGACAGCAGCGATTGCACGGAGAATTCGTCCGACTTTTGTTCCTCCAGCGCCCGCCGAGCCATGTCCATACCCTCCGGTTCACTTCGGAATAGAGATTCCAGGGATTTTTCTTTTCGTTGGCTGAAGTGGTTCCACAATTTGACACAGGTGGCGGCCCGGCGGCTTGCCTGGTTGTAGGCGGCACCGGCACTGCCGGTCTTATGCGCGGATACACCACTGACCCCGATGACGAAAGTTAAATGGTCAGGCAAAGCCACCGCTGCGATCTGGCAGGAGTCAAAAAAGTCAAACTCCGCCAGTTGACCGGGACGTGAACAAAGTATGGCGGTATGATCCTGACTGCCGCCATGTGTGCCCACACCCTTGTCCGCTGAATGTTCGCGCCAGGATCGGCCGCTTTCAATGCAGCCAAGAAAGTCACCGAGTTCCAGCGGGTCCTGCGGAAGCGCTATGTTGTGCGTGGCGAAAAGTTCGAGATTGCTTCTGGCCAATGCGAGATAGAATCCCACAATCAGACAACTCGAACTGCTTAACCCCGCGGCGGGGGGCAGGTTGCTGATAAATGCCACATCAGCGCCCCGAAGCGGCATCGGTGCCATCCCGGCCAAACGTCGGGCTACCGTCGCTGGGTATACCGTCCAATCTTTATGCAGGGCTGGATCGGTGACGGTATTGATGTCCAGCTCTGCGCTGAGACCATTTTCCACGTCCACCATTCGCAGGCGCGAATCCGAACGTGATGCAACACAGAAGCAAAAGCCGCGATCAATGGCTCCCAAAATGCTGCGACCACGGCAATAGTCTGTATGCTTGCCCATGAATTCCAGGCGCCCCGGCACAAACCACCGGTCTATGCTTTTGGTTTGCGGCTTTAATTGGGAGCTGATCGCCAACTGCGCAGCCGCGAATAGCCGCCGCTTTTCCGAGCCCTGCGGGAGATTCGACGATTCTGCCGCATCAGGCACGCCGGTGGGAAAATGACCTGTGGTTTTGATTTGCGTTGAAGTCATAACCGCACCTCCAGACCGGCAATATGTGTTGCGACCGATTGAATATCAGATCGTTGCGATAAATCCAGCACCGGCTGATCACATGTCGCCACAGTGTAACGTACGCCCATATTTCGCATGGAAATAAGCACCGCATCGGGAAGTTCCAGTTCACCACGCGCTGATGGTTGCGTGGATCGGCATGCATCAAAAATGCGTCGATCAAACCGCCATGAATTCATGCTCAGCAATACCGGCTCGGCCAGTGCCGCAAGAATTTCCGGAGTCGGTTTTTCAATAATGTGCTCGAGTTCGCCAATGCTGTTGACTTTGATTACCGCAAAGTTTCCCAGTCGTTCTGCAGTGATATTCGACCCATGCAGCATACCGCTTCGGAGATAACCCACGAGGCCCGGCGAATGGAGTTGACATAGCGCCGATATGGCGTGGTATGGATAAAAGTTATCTGAATTCAGCACCAGAAAGGCGTCATGGCCCGTAAAAGCCTCGGCTGCAAGCAGGGCATCAGCCGTGCCGCGTGGCGTTTCCTGAATGGCGAAGGTAATGCGCAAACGTGTTGATATATTGGTGCGACTATAATAGCGGCGAATTTCATGATGTTGAGGGCCGATGACCAGACAGATATCGCAAATGCCCGCGTCAGCCAATGGCGTCAGCACGTAATCCAGAAACGGACGTTCAAACGGTATCATGGCTTTCAGCCCGGCGCTGGCGGCGGCATCCTGTTGAGCTTCAAGACAAACGTGCGTGTCGGTCTTGCGCATGCGCTTGCCCAGACCGGCGGCCAAGATGACCGCCTTGTTTGCGGTCTGCGGTTGCCCCGGACGATCACCGCATACTAATTTCGAGGATTGATCCATTTTACAAATCCTTCGATCGCCTCGTACTCCGCCAGCCCGAGGCGGTTGAAAATGTCGGCCGTGCCGCGGTTGCGATCTTCGGCACGCTGCCAGAATTCCCGCTGATCGGCCCCAGGGAACATAGCCCGGTCTTTTTGACTCTGGTGTTTAAAGATCGCATCGCGTTTGCGGGCCAGTTCATTGGGGCTCAGCGGAATCGCCATGTCGATGGACTCCGGTTCCCATTCCTGCCACGCCCCGCGGTAAAGCCATACCTCCGGCGCCTCTCTGCCATGCTGTGGCTTAAATAGCGCCAGTGCCCTGGTAATAGCCTCGAGGCATAAGCGATGAGTACCATGTGGATCGGACAGGTCGCCAGCGGCATATATCTGGTGCGGCTGGAGACTATTAAGCAAATTAAGAATAATCTCCACATCTGCATCGCCGATGGGGTTCTTCCGGATCAGGCCGGTTTCATAGAATGGCATGTCTAAAAAATGCAGCTTTCCTGGGGCAATGCCGCATGCACGCGCGGCCGCCCGCGTCTCACACCTTCTGATGAGCGTTTTAATAGTTCGTAAGGGCGGCGAATCGGAGTCTCCAGCTTTTTTGCCAACAACATATTCCTCTACCTGCCGTTCCAGGCGATCCACAGAAGCGGCATCCAGTCCAAACCCCCGGTTGAATTCCCGCATAAAGTCGGCGTAGCGCAACGCGTCGGCATCAAAGACCGCAATATTGCCGCTGGTCTGGTAGGCGATATGCACCTCGTGGCCTTGATCCACCATGCGGATAATCGTACCACCCATGCTGATCACGTCGTCATCCGGATGCGGGCTGAAGACCAGAATCTTCTTAGGGAACACAGAATCCCCTAGCCGACGAATATCGCCGGGCCGCCGCAGAGTGTCGGGTTTTCCGGCGGGCCATCCGGTAATTTTCCCCACCAAATCTCGGAATACGGCGAGATTAATATCGTATGCCGGGCCTTGGCCTGCCAGTAAATCCTGCAACCCATGCTCTCCAAAGTCTTCATCCGTAAGCTTGAGGATGGCTTTGCCGAGTTTTCGCGCCAGCCAGATCACCGCCCGTTTGGTCATCTCCGGAGTCCATGAAACCTGATCCAACATCCAGGGACTTTTCACACGCGTGAGGTCCGCCGCCGCCGCGCTATCCAGCACAAACTGAACCTGCGGATGTTCCTGCAGATAACTGGCTGGCAAATTAGCCGATACGGGGCCTTCCACCGCCTGCACCACTGTCGTAGATTTATTTTCACCGAAGGCCATGAGGATGATTCGGCGCGATTCCAGTATTGTCCCGACGCCCATGGTGATAGCGCGGCGAGGCACATTCTGTTCTCCATAAAAATCACTGGCCGCATCCAGGCGCGTCACACGATCCAAGGCTATTAAACGCGTTCGGCTATCGGCGGGAGATCCCGGCTCATTAAAGCCGATATGCCCGGTGCGACCGATGCCCAGCAACTGCAGATCTATTCCTCCGGCGTCCCGAATGTCCTGCTCAAAGCGCTGGCCATATTTCGCTAGCCGCTCGGGTGGCAGAGTGCCGTCGGGAATATGCACATGTTCTGGTTTAATATCAACGTGTGAAAAGAGATTTTCCCACATGAAGCGATGATAGCTCTGACTGGCGTCGTGGCCGATACCGTAGTATTCGTCAAGATTGAACGTGATAACATTCTGAAAGCTTAAGGCTCCTTCCTTATGCATCCGCACCAGCCAGCGGTACACGCCCAACGGGGTTGAGCCAGTGGCCAGCCCCAGCACACAGTGCTGGCCAGCTTGGGCGCGGGCATTTATGAGGCAGGCGATTTCCCCGGCAACAACCTTACTCGCTTCCTCGGCTTTATTGAACACTGTCACCGGCACTTTTTCCGGGCTCTTACGCCATGTGGAAAGGCGAGGGTCAGTGCCCATCGAACTGTTTTCTTTGGATGTTGATATGGTCATCATTTTGCGGCTCCATTATTACCATTACCACTAAATATTACACCTGATTTTACATATAACGGCCAGTATTTGTTCACCGTACTATGTTGAGACAGGCGGCATAACCTGCCGCGCGGGTGCACGTTGTTTCGCTCTCGTACGCACGATAACAGCTATATCGCAAAGCAATAGATGCGTTCGCACCTCTCAGCATAAGCGTCATTTCCAAGGAACGCCGCTCGCAACACCTCCGATTTAAAGTCATTGTATCATCATTTTTATCATACACAATAAAATCTCGATGGGGTCGACTGCGAGGGTAAGGACTATCCCATTGCCATGCGGACGATATACCGGCTGCGTCGAACCGAGGCAGTCGCATAAATATCCCGCCGACCAGGCAGATCCAATTTTGAGCCTCACACCTGCCCCTCCGCTGGCATGGCATCACCACGGCGGAATATTTCCTCAATTTCTTCAAGGGTTTTATTCTTGGTTTCCGGCAATAGGAACGTCGCGGTCAAAAAGTATATGACCGTGCATCCAGCGAATATGAAAAACGCCGTGGCGTAACCATACCGGCCGACAGTCGGTAAAAATAACGCAGCAATGACCGTCGATACGCTTTGATTGATTAACAGAGCTATGCTCATTCCCGAAGATCGTATCCGCGTGGGCATCAATTCTGATAATGCCAGCCAGACGCACACCCCGGGGCCGGCCGCGAAGAATGCGACGAAGACCAGCAGTGTTAAGGCAGTCAGAACGCCGTTCGTAGTGCTGGGAATCGGTGTGATCCACGCGTGGTCAATTTTCAGCGGCGCTTTGCGAGCCACCGACAGGTTGGCCAACGGGTTGGAAAAAAAGGCGATGACTCCGTTGGCGGGGACACTGGCTGATCGCGTGATATGAATATCACTGGCGGTTAGACTGTCTGAGCGCAGCGCATTGGTGGCAGCGGTAAAACCGCCATAGGAATATATAATCGTTAGGGTGACGGGATGGCCAGACGCAGATTTCTTCCCGGTGGTCTCGGTCAATAATTTCGCCGCCATGATCGAGTTAAACGGCATCGTCACACTCTGGCGGGATGTGATCATTGCAGTCAATGCCTTGGCACAATCAATCCGATGGCGTTCGGAGTGCTGAAACATCAGGCCGGTAAACAGCAGCGATACAACGATGCCGGAACTACCGATGGAAAGTAGCTTTTTTCGACCGATGCGGTCCACCAGCAGCACTCCGACAATCGTCATTAAAAAATTCAGCGTGGTGAAAACTAAATAACCCCAATGGGCCTGCACGTCGTTGAGGCCCGCCTGAATGAGAATGGTGGCGTTGTAGGCTATTACAGAATTAATACCCGTTGCCTGATTGCACGCCAGGACAATGCAGGCAAGAATAAACGGAAGTATATAATGGCGGTGCCACAGCGATTCCCGCCTTGTCCTGTGCCCGCCAGCATCATTCACCCGGGACTTCTCCGTCGCGGCCATCGATTGCATCTCAGCAATTTCCATATCCGCCTGATCCGGCAAACGGGACTTGAGCAGCGCCTTATGGGCCGCGATCTGGTTTCCCTTTCGGAACAGCCACCGCGGAGACTCAGCCACACAAAAGCTGCCTGCTACAAACAATACGCCCGGCAGCAGTGTCGTCCAGAAAATACTGCGCCATGCCAGATTTTTATAGGCAAACAATTCTGCCGCGTTATGCTGCCTAGCAACGGCTGCCACGCGTATCGAGAAATACATGGCAATGACCGCCGACGCTACAATCCCCAGCGTCAGAAGCCATTGAAAAATTGCGGTACCGCGTCCCCGACTTTTTGGCGTGAGGCATTCCGCGAGATACAGCGGTACGACAACGCCAATAAGACCGGCACTGATACCCTGTAAAAGCCGGCCCAGCAGCAGGGGGGTATAGCCGTGCGACATGGCAATGATGGGAATGCTGGCAACGAACAGCAGGCCGCTGATAATCATCAGTGTTTTACGCCCCAGTGCGTCGGCCAGAATGCCTGCAAAAAGTGTGGCAATAACGCTGCCAAGCAGAACGGCGGCCACAATGATCGATATCTGTCCGGGGTTCAGACCGGATGTTGCCTGCAAATACGGCAAAGCCCCGGCAATAATGCCGACGTCCACGCCGTAAAGCAAACCGCCGAGACCGGCAACCAGCAAAAGGAGACGATTGTAACGGTGCTGGCCGGTGGCGACATCTGGGGTGATTTTCATAATCATAGAACCTGCAGCCATCCGCAAAGCCTCGGATCATCGCGCGGCGTTTTGCATTGCGGTGACCCAACTGGAAACCGGGCGAGCGGGCTACAACCACCACCCAGCGTCCCTCAACATCGGCTCATATTTTTTCCCGATACGCCTAGTCTCGATTATCGAATCGCCTCTGGGTGCCGTCGGGAATAATGTTTGTTGCAGCGTCCACTTCCGTGCCCAATCAAACCAGTTGATCGCTGGGGCTGCGTCGCCCTTGAGAATATTCCCTTGCCGCAGAACCCACAATCGCCAACGCTGGAAGTAAAAATTTCGCAACATACCGGCCCACTCGCGAGCCGAGTAATCCTCCAGCCCTGGCTTGGGTCCCCAAACCGTTATGAGGGTTCGGGCATTGCGTTCCAACAACGCCTTCTTCCCGGCGGTGTTACCCAACGCCCGCGCTGTGGCAATCCATCGACCCAATAGGAAACCGCTCTGAGTGGCCAACAGTTTATCCTGATCCAGAATCATGTTCATAAAGAGTTGAGACTGTCGCCCAAATTCCTGATGGTTTGATGCCTTGAGGGCCTGTACCATCCGCTGATATTGCCACAGGCCAAGATCATCCAGCACCTGGCGCGTCACATCGGTAAGATCAAAGAGATAGGTGGAAACATTGGCAAAAGTATTTGCGGCGGCCAAAAGGTTCCGCCATGCCAATACCAGTTCGCCATGGTTGTAAGGTGCCAACATCGGCCTAGCATCATTCCACATCTGGGATTGCAAGATATCGGAATTGGGTAAATCACAAAATATGGATTTCGCCCGGCCTTTGGCCTTGGAGTTATAAACAGTATCCTTTAACAGCACCCATGCGGCCTCCGCCGGTGCGGAGTGTCCGCCATAGCGCTGCACCGCGTACGAAGCCGCCCATTTAGTAAGGTCCGGCGCCGCCGTTTTCCATGCCAAATTGTAAAGGAGTTGGAAGTTCGGATAATCCACCGTAGCTTCCATCATGGCTCCGATACCGACCATGCGACCGCATTTGCGGGCCTGGAAAGGGCCTTTGGCGAGTCTATCCCATTGCCCATAAAGCGATATATTACCGCCGAAATCGTTGATGATGCACCAGACCCATGGATGGCCGGACCAGTTATCCCGCTTGTGGTAAGATCCGCCGGCCGGTCCGTCACAATATAAGTCCAGAACCAGCGTATTTTTTGTTTTTGTCCCACGGAGAAGGCTCTGATGGGGGTTGTTTTTCCAGCCCTGCATAACCCATATCGCACCCGGGCTGGCTTTCTGCATGGCGGCTTCTATACCCCGACCCACCGTTTCAAGATTCACCCCCGCAGGTACGGTTCCTTCATGGAAGGGATCGCCACCAAAATATCTGGCGTCGCCAAAAAGCCTTTGCTGCTCCTCGTACCAGATTTTCGCCATCCGGCTGAACAGCGGATCGGTTGGCAACAACATAGGCGGTCGATCAAACATACACCATTCGCCCGTGCTGATGATTGCAGCCCGCGGATAGTGTTTTTTCAATGACGATGGGACCATCCCGTAGAATCCCTGGAATACCGGCTCAATGCCCAGTGAACGCATATGGCCAAGAATCCGAGTTTGCAGCCGCCGGTGGTTTTCGACCCACCCGTCCCAGACCGGACCGCCCCACCCTTCAAGGTTGTCCATCAGCCACCACGGCTCAAACGCTGGCCCGGCGATAAATTCCCGGATTTCCGGCTCGGTCTGGCCCATGCGCCGCATTACTTTTGTCCAGACACATCCTTGGCCGATCACCGCGGCTAAAGCTAAATTGATTCCGTTTAGCGCCATCCAGTCCAGTTCCCGCTCCCATCGCGGCCAGTCCCAGAATGCCATGGTGTAGCTGAAGGTGCAGTAATTCAAAAAATAGCGATACTGAAATAGCGAGTTGCGGCGGATTTTTCCGCCGGGAACGGCCCAGCGACGCGGTAAATGAATCTGATCCCCGGTCCACGATATTTGCGAATGGCAACATTCGCTCAGAAAGCAATTCAACGCCGCCGCCTGCGCAATCGTATTGTTCCCGCGCAGCGTTGCATGGCCGTTGATACACTGGACTTCAAATACATCCAGAGCGTTTTCCGCGGGGATGGTTTCAAAAGTTAATTCAGCGGCGCGCGGACCCATTACACGATGCGCCAGCGCGGCGATAGCCGGTGCTTTAGCCAACTGCGTCCCAGCGACGTCCGCCGCGACTGATTCCACAGCGCGGCCGGCCAAGCATGCGGCCAACATCCCGGAAACAAACCCGCGGCGATCCACGCCGGCCACGGTCGTTCGCGCTTCGCATGAAGCAACCTCTTGCGCCATCCGTCTGGACCGCGCGGCTATATTCGCGGAATTGTTCCGAACATTTTTAGCCAATTTTGATCCTTTCCTCTTGTTGCCGTTTATACGGCCTTCGTCTA
>DZDI01000059.1 GCA_022730455.1 Phycisphaera mikurensis
CATCACGCTCAGGTCACTACGCCGCTGCGATTCCGGATAAAGTCGCGCTGTAGTAGTAGGAAGACTCTCCAACAGGGGTGCCGCCCCTGGCAACACATTACGGCTGGTATACAGCCCAGCAATTTTCAGCTTCGCTGATCCGTAACCAAGCAAGGGTAACGCCCGATGGCAGCATCGTCTGGACCTGCAAGGCAATCCACTCCGCGATCCGTTCAGCACTCGGGTTGAGATTTTCATGCGCAAGGGGTGTCTGGCGGAGATTTTGCCCTTCCAGCGGGCTGATAACCTTTCTGAGCACTGCAGCTAATTCATGAAAATCCATGACCGTGTCGATGGCGTCCAATTGGGTGCTTTGCACCCTCAGCAAAATCTGCCAAAGATGCTCGTGGAGAGGCTCATATGCCCCATCCAACAGGCGAAGTTGATGGGATGCGGAAAACCGGTCGGCAATTTCAATGGCATACATGCATATCCCTTTAGCGCGAAAGCTCTTTACCACGCTGCAATGCTGCATTCATTCCCAACTCGACTGATTGGGCCAGACCGCTGGCGTCGAACGCTTCGATGGCCGCTGCGGTAAATCCACCGGGGCTGGTGACTTTCCGACGCAATTCTGCCAGTGAATCAGGCGATTGTTCCAAAAGTCGACCAGCACCAATAATCGTATGCCGCGCCAGCAAGGCCGCCACCTCGGATGAAAGCCCCTGTTTTTCCCCAGCGTGAGCCATCGCCTCGGCCAGATAGAACACATACGCCGGCCCGCTACCTGAAAGACTGGTGACGGCATTCATTAGATCCTCCGGCATCTCCGCCACGACTCCGCAGGAACCGAATATTTTCTCTACCAATTGCAGGTCTTCGGGTGTGGCTAAACGCCCACCACAAATTCCACTTGCACCAGCCCCCACCAGCATTGGCGTATTGGGCATAATGCGAACAACGCGCACCGGCTTATCGACTAGGTACGCCTCGATATATCCCGTACTGATGGCGGCCACTATGGTCATCACCAGTGCATTGTCGCGCATGTGGGGAGACACTTCAGCTAATACTTCATCAATGGATTGCGGTTTAACCGCCAACAGCAAGCGCGGCGCCAAAGCGGCCGCCTCGGATGACTGAGCTACGGTACGGATACCCAACCGATTCGTAAAATAAGTCCGACGATCCGGGCTTAGATCACTGGCAATCAACTGTCGAGCGCTGTAAATACCGCTTTTAAGAATGCCGCCAGCAATGGCCTCGGCCATATTGCCTGCACCGATCAGGGCCAATTCATACGCCATCGTCATCTCCGAGTAACAGAATCTCATCGCGAAGAGGAAGTTTACTTCGTCACAGATGGGCAGGCCAGCGATTGTGCCCCGTGGCAATCCGTCTGCAACAAACAAAAAAAAGCCCCGAGCGATCTTTCGATCACCCGGGGCATAAATCTGGCACTCACCTACTCTCGCATCTGTGGACACTACCATCGGCCGTCAGAGCTTCACGGTGCTGTTCGGAATGGGAAGCTGTGTTACCCCTGACGTAAATGCACCAGAAAACCGATAAACCGGGTGTCCCCGATTTATCAGGACCTCGCCCTTTGGCGAGTGAAGATTGCGTGAGGGAGGCAACAAAAATCCTGCGAACTGATAGAATTCAAAAGCGCTACATTACTCAGGTGGCGTTGAACCATATTGTCAACATCGATGTGAGGAACCGCAGGGAGCGATTCAGATCGATGGAAGAACAAAGTGGTCAAGCCGTCGCCTGTTAGTACCGGTCAGCTCAATACATTACTGCACTTACACTTCCGGCCTATCAACCAGCTAGTCTAGCTGGAGGCTAATGGGGACGTCTAATCTTGAGGGTGGTTTCACGCTTATATGCTTTCAGCGTTTATCCTGTCCGGACATAGCTACCCAACTGTGCCCCTAGCGGGGCAATTGGTATACCAGGGGTCCGTCCATCCTAATCCTCTCGTACTAGGGATGAATCCCCTTCAAACGTCCTACGCCCACGGCAGATAGGGACCGACCTGGCTCACGCCGGTCTGAACCCAGCTCGCGTACCGCTTTAATTGGCGAACAGCCAAACCCTTGGGACCGCCTTCAGCCCCAGGATGCGATGAGCCGACATCGAGGTGCCAAACCGCGCCGCCGCTATGGACGCTCGGGCGCGATCAGCCTGTTATCCCCGGAGTACCTTATATCTGTTGAGCGATGACCCTTCCACTTGGAATCACCGGATCACTTGGTTCTGCTTTCGCATCTGCTTGTCATATCCGACTCGCAGTTAAGCTGGCTTATGGCCATGCCCATACAGCGCGGTTTCCATTCGCGCTAAGCCAACCTTAAAACTCCTCCGTTACAATTTAGGAGGAGACCGCCCCAGTCAAACTGCCCACCTAACAGTGTCTCACAACCGGCTTCACGGTGTGTGGTTAGATCTCAAATGTAATAAGGGTGGTATTTCACCGTTGACTCCCCATCGGCCGAAACCAATGGATCATTGCCTCCCACCTATCCTACGCATACGACACCTGGGATCGCTATCAGGCTACAGTAAAGGTTCACGGGGTCTTTCCGTCTTGCCGCGGGACTGTGGTATCTTCACCACAACTCCAATTTCACCGAGTCTCCCTTTGAGACACTGGTCCAGTGATTACGCCATTCATGCGCGTCAGAACTTACCTGACAAGGAATTTCGCTACCTTAGGACCGTCATAGTTACGGCCGCCTTTTATCGGGGCTTCAGTCGCCAGCTTCACCTTGCGGTTAACCGACTTCCTTAACCTTCCGACAGCGGGCAGGCGTCAGTCTGTATACGTAAGCTTACGCTTTAGCACAGACCTGTGTTTTTGATAAACAGTTCCCAGACCCTTTTCTCTGCGGCCCACCTTGCGGTGGGCACCCCTTATCGCTAACTTACGGGGGAAAATTGCCTAGTTCCTTAAAGGGAGTTGTCTCGAGCGCCTGAGGCTATTCGCCTCGTCTACCTGTGTCAGTTTGTGGTACGGGCATACGTGTCGTCATGCAACGGTTTTTCTAGGCTGAACTTTTGTCGGCTTCGGTATCAAGACCTCGGCCTTGCGGCACACCCACATCTAGCCGGGTGACCGACTCCAATTCAGCGTCGCGTGCAATCAACCTTCACGTACGGTGCAGGAATATTAACCTGCTGTCCATCGCCTACGCCTTTCGGCCTTGGCTAAGGACCCGACTAACCCTGGGCGGATTTACCTTCCCCAGGAAACCTCAGACTTACGGCGAGCAGGATTTTCACCTGCTTTATCGTTACTCATGCCGACATACGCACTTGCTAACGCTCCAGCTATTCTTCCGATTAACCTTCAACGCTGATAGCAACGCTCCTCTACCGCTCCGATAAATCGGAGCCCGCGGCTTCGGTGAATGCCTTATTCCCGGTCATTTACGGCGCCCAACTTCTCGGCCAGTAAGCTATTACGCACTTTTTAAATGGTGGCTGCTTCTAAGCCAACATCCTGGCTGTCACGGAAATTAGACTTCCTCTATAACTAAGACACTCTTTGGGACCTTAGCCGGCGATCAGGGTTGTTTCCCTTTTGACTTAGGAGGTTATCCCCCCAAGTCTCACTCCCGTGGAACTCGCACCGGTATTCGGAGTTTGATTGAAGCAGGCAGCCTTGCGGGCCCCTGACTTCATTCAGTAGCTCTACCCCCGGTTTGATATAGCACGAGGCTACCCCAAAAGGTATTTCGAGGAGTACCAGATATCTCCAAGTTTGATTAGACTTTTACTCCTCCCCACAGGTCACGACAGACCTTTTCAACGGTCACGTCTAGCGGTCCTCCTGAAGCGGTTAGGCTCCATTCAACCTGCCCATGGGTAGATCACTTGGTTTCGGGTCTATCGCCCACGACTGAAACGGCCTGTTCAGCCTCGGTTTCCCTTCGCCTCCAGTCCTTAAGACCTTAGGCTTGCCATGAACGATAAGTCGTCGGCCCATTATGCAAAAGGTACGCGGTCAGGCCACCCTTGCGGGATCCGCCCTTCCACGGTCTGTAGGTATACGGGTTCAGGTACTTTTGACTCTGCTAGTAGCAGTACTTTTCAACGTTCAATCGCCCTACTGGTTCACTATCGGTCGTGCAGGAGTATTTAGCCTTGGGCGGTGGTCCGCCCTGCTTCACACGAGATTTCACGAGTCTCGCGCTACTCTGGTACCTCTAGAGGCTTTATGGTTTTCTCTTACAGGGCTTTCACCTTCTATGACGCACCTTTCCAAGTGCTTCAGATAACCACGCAGCTCTCACATTGAGGCCCGCAACACCGGGGTTACCCCCGGTTTGGGCTATTCCGCGTTCGCTCGCCACTACTGACGGAATCGATTTCTCTTTCTTTTCCTACAGGTACTGAGATGTTTCAGTTCCCTGCGTTCGCTCGCACCCGCCTATACATTCAGCGGGCCGTGAATGGGTTTCCCCATTCGGTCATCTCCGGATCATCACTCGTTTGCCAGCTCCCCGGAGCATATCGGAGGCTACACCGACCTTCATCGCCTCTGCACGCCAAGTCATCCACCGTATACCCTTAGTAGCTTGACCACATTGTTCCTCAACCGCATCCGAACCGCAAAGCCGCCTTTTGCAAGGCAACTTATGCAAGTCCAATCTGCCGTCAATCAACATTCAGAGCCTGTTACAACTCTTATGTGGGATTCATAGCGAATCCATTGTCAAACCACCTGAGTAACTCTGGTTTAATATGTGGTCGCAACAAGTGTCACGACCACACCTCTTTAGCGCTCTTGATATTGCAGCACCTTAAGCCAAGCAACTTCCCAATCCACAGGCTTTCGCCTTAGCATTGGATTATTGCCAGCTTCCAGCACTACACTATCGAGCTCGATGTGGAATGTTGTTGAATCCACATCACGCAATCTTCACTTGTCAAAGAACCCGACTCTTTCAAGTCGCCAGCACTCACCTACCGCGGTGGCATCTCTGCCCGACCGCATAAGTATGCGGGTGCTGGGGACTTCTCTAACTCTCATATTGATTCGGCCGTCCGCGGGTTACTATCGACGGCCGCAGTGGTTCGCTGCACCGTCAGGTAACTAACTCGCCTTGGATCGAGCCTTGGATGATCGGCAAGTCTTTACTCCTGACTTCAACCTATCTCCGTCAATCGCGACCAGATGCTTTATAACATCCCTGTCGGATCGACACACCCTGATTGATTTGTTGATCACTTTCGTGATCTCTAAATCCATCAGAGTCCAGTATTCTACCTCGGGATTATCTTCTGTCAAGCGACACGAAAATTTTTATTTTTCGCGGCGTCCTGACAGGCGATAATCGCCAAGTCGAACGGGCGATATTTTCACGCTCTGTCCCATTTTTGTCAAGCGATCAGCTTACGCCCGGCATCCTTTCCGCCGACAAAGTGTCCGAAACTGGGGTTTTTATTGCAAATATCTTCACGCTGGCGGCGTAGGTGTTCAGATCGTATTTCTCCGCCAATAACGCTAAATCGCGGTGCACACCGTCCTCCATCACCCCCAAAGCACCTTCGCCCCCGCTGCAGCAATCACTCGCCTGCACGTTCAATGAAACAACCTTGTGAGACTTTTCACTTTGAGTGCGGTCGCCACCGCCCGCACCCTTCCCGGATTGGCTCGCAGCCATCACCGGTGAACAGCAACCGCTTTGGCCTGTTACCAATTTATAGGCGTTCAAATCCGCCCCGCTGTCGATGACCCGTACCTGCGAAAAACCCGCCGCCGCCAGTCCCATTTCATATTCGTGCACGTGAATGGCCCCGGCTATGCAACCTACCCACGCCGCCGCACTGGCCGCCAGTTCCTCCGGCAGCGCCTTGCGCAGGGCGATATCGCTTATGGCAACGCGTCCGCCCGGTTTAAGCACTCGGAATACCTCCCTGAACACGGCGGCCTTATCGGCTGCCAGATTCACCACACAATTGGATATCACGCAATCTGCAGTCGCATCCGACAACGGCAGCCGATCAATCTGGCCCAAATGAAATTCAACATTGCTGTATGGCTTTCCGTCCGGCCCGTTGCAGGCGTTGGCCTTTGCCCGTTCAATCATCGAAGGGGTCATGTCAATGCCTATGGCTTTCCCGTGAGGCCCCACCACTTGTGCTGCAAGAAAAACATCCAGCCCGCCGCCACAGCCCAAATCCACCACAACTTCACCGCTGCGCAAGCTTGCCATAGCCGTCGGATTACCGCAGGAAAGACCGAGATTTGCCCCGGCCGGCAATCTGGATAGCTCATCTGCGGAATAACCGAATGCGATCGCCACCGCGTCGGCACCCTGTGCCGCACCCCCCAAGCCGCGGGCACCGATCTGCCCATATCGATCACGTACTACGGCGGTTAAATCCGCAGGTTCTTTCGCAGTCATCATTCACGTCCTTTCCGTTGATTATATGATATTTTTAGTGTTCGATTCATTAAATACCCCGCCTGCGGCGTTCTCAGGCCCCGAAGACCCGTCTTCACCCGCATCATGCCGGTGCTTGACCGCCCACCGGCGCCGCGATGCCCGTACCGCCGCCAAACCACCGGCGATGCAGCACCAGCGACCATTTCACCAGCCCCACCATCACTGGCACTTCCACCAGCGGGCCAATCACGGCCGTAAACGCTGCGGGGCTGGCCACACCGAAAAGAGCAATGGCCACCGCGATGGCCAGTTCAAAATTATTGCTGGCCGCCGTAAACGCGATGGCTGCCGTCCGCGGGTAGTCGGCTCCCAACCGTCGGGCCATCCAGAAACTCATGGCGAACATCACCACAAAATAGATCAGCAGCGGCACCGCAATCAGCATCACCGTCTGCGGCTGCGCTACAATCTGCCTTCCCTGCAAGCCAAACATGACCACAATGGTAAACAGCAGAGCGACCAGTGTGACGGGGCTGATGCGGGGGATAAGCACCCGGGTAAACCATGGCTCACCTTTGGCCCGGATGAATCCCATCCGCAGCAGCAGACCAATAGCGAACGGAATGCCCAGATAGATAAGCACGCTTTGGCCGATATGCGGAATGGATATTTTCGATGGATCGATATGCGCCATCGATATGCCAATGGCTCCCGGAATAAACCGAATGAAAAACCACGCATATATGCCGTAACACAATACCTGAAACAGGCTGTTGAACGCCACGAGCCCGGCGGCATAGTCGGCGTCGCCGGCGGCAAGGTCATTCCACACGATCACCATCGCGATACACCGTGCCAGGCCAATTAAAATGACGCCCGCCATCAGCAGCGGATGACTATGCAAAAACACCGCCGCCAGAATAAACATCAGCACCGGCCCGATGACCCAATTCTGCACCAACGAAAGCAGCAGTATTTTCCAATCCGCAAATACCCGCCAGAGTTTTTCATAACGCACTTTGGCCAGCGGAGGCACCATCATGACGATTAAACCGATGGCAATAGGAATATTGGTTGACCCCACCTGCACACGCTGCATCATGGCGCCGAAGTTGTGCCATACAAATGCCAACCCAATGCCGCCGGCCATGGCTGCCGCAATCCACAGGGTTAAATACCTGTCCAATACTGAAAGTTTGCGGGTTATCGCCGACATATCAACGTCCTCCTGATGCCGCTGCGGCACCGCTTGCATCTGTGGCCGCGGACGCCCGGCCGGGCAAAGAGTCCGGCAGTGTTTCCACGTAGCGACGAATGGCATCCCGTACGCGGCGGTAATGACCCAGAGCTTCCTCCTCGGTTTTGGCCGTGGCCGCCAGCTTCGGTGGATCATCAAAACCTTGGTGCACCACCTTGGCTCTGGCACCCAGCCAGGTTGGACACGTCTCATTGGCATGGCCGCAGACCGTCACCACATAATCCAGCGGAACGTCCGCCACCGCCGCAGCCATCTTGGATTGCTGGCCGGAAATATCCACCCCCGCTTCAGCCATGACCCGCACGGCTTGCGGATTAAGTCCGTGCGTAGTGATGCCCGCCGAATACGGTTCAATGACATCGGCTTTCAAATGCCTAGCCCAACCTTCCGCCATTTGGCTGCGGCAGGAATTACCCGTGCATAAAAACAATATTTTTATCTTACCATCCATCAATTGCATCTCCTTATCATCCCCAATGATGCCGGGCTTAAACGCCCCGCTTTTACTTTGCCATTACCGCCAGTGCCGCCCGGCGCAAGGCCGGCCCGATTTACCCGGATGCCTTCCATGGCAGCGCGATCACGTACCAACTGCGGGGCATCCGCAAAGCAGTCACCAAGGCAGTGGAGTAAACTTTGATGAAATCGCCCCTGCGCGGCGGTCAACCGGTAGTGCATCCACAGGCCCTGCCGCCGCGCCTTAACCAGCCCGGCCCGGCGCAGATACGCCAGATGGCGCGACACCTTCGGCTGCGATATCCGCAGCACCTGCACCAGATCGCAGACGCACACTTCCCCTTCCGCCAGCAAACTTAATATCCGCAGCCGCGTATGGTCCGAAAAGGCCCGAAACATCCGGCTCATTTCATTGGCCGAAATCCGATAGCCTTCCAAAGACGACGTTCCATCAACCGCCGCATCGGCGCCGTCCAAGGCACCCTCCGCCTGCAAGGGCACGCCCGGTTTATCAGCCGCATCACAGCCACATGGCGGCGTTTGGCGCGGCCGGTTGCGGCGAACAGGTTTCGTTGGTGTATAGAGAATCTTTTTCATACCAACACTATATATGCACAAACGCATATAGTCAAGCGATCGCCCGCACACGAGTTCGGCCTTAACTGGGAGCCTGTCCAAGTAATAACAGGGACTGCGACAGCCGACACCCACACGTACGACCACAAAAACCGCAAAATTTGCGTAAAAATCGCGTTAGGGTTTAGTTCGATGACAGAAACTGTCATCAGTTGGCATTTTTTTCACCACTTTTTTCCAGACTGACGTTTGAATGTATATCGCCCCGCGGCGCCGCATACGTGTGCGGCCCAGTGGCGGAGGTTACAGACGCCTGTTTAGGAGAATGGATATGACTGCCGCCCTTACTTCTCACGCTTCCGGGACGTATGGCCCAGCGTGCACCCATTGGCAACCTTGCCGCCGGGTAGAGTCGGCCGCCTGCGTATGTACATTAACTATATAACGTTTTTTTATTTTCTAAGGAACATGTTATGCTTTCACATCCTGCACTTCCAGTCAGTGTTGCCGCACCGCCCGCGCCGCCCAGCGGCGGGCCACATCACGGGGAGCATCGCCAACCGCGGCGTCCGCGGCCAGATCCCGCTGCCGTCTGTGCTGCCATCCGCAGCGGCCAGACGCTGCGTCAGACGGCGGAGCAGTTTGGCGTTTCCACCACTCTTATTCACACAATTTGCCGACAGGAGGGTATTAAATTGAAACCGACCATCAGTCCAGCCACGCGCCAGGCGGTTATAGATGATGCTCGCCATGGGGCCACCTTCATATCGCTGACGCGCAAATACAAAATCAGTTTTCACAGTGTGCGGTCCATCGTCGATCGTTCCGGCATTCAGCCGATGAAGGATTCGTCGCGGCGGGTGCTTAAGGCGGTGGCGCTGCTGCTGAATACCACCATGACCTTTGAGGAAATTGGCCGGGAGTTGGAAACCTCCGGCCAGCGTATTCATCAGATTTATACCGATGCTGCGGAGGCTGGGATACGGTTTCTGGGCCGGGAGAAATGATGGCGGTGCGGCGCTTCGATCAATAGCGTATGGCCCGGAAGGCTCCCGATTTGACCGGGCTTGGGTTTGCGACCAGCGTGCCTCTGCTGTTGCCGGGGCGGATCGCCGCGCCGAGGTCATCGCGGGTTTCACAGCGGACCCGAGTGGCGCGATTCGCCACGCTATCCCGGCAGGCAGGGAGGGGGTAAAATAACACTGTTTTAGCGGCAGGTGAACGACATGATTAAGACAATTAAAATCAAAAATTTTCGCAGCCTTGTCGATGTTGAGGTTGAGCTGGCGCCAGTCACCGTGCTGATCGGGCGCAGTGGCACCGGCAAGACCAATTTTATTATGGCCATCCGCGTACTTTCAGAAATTATCAATACGGGTTCGCTAAACCATGACCAGCAGGGAAGTCTGGCCCGGCTTCTGGGTGGGATCGCGGGCATTGCGCCCGTGAGTTTTCCAAAATGCCGAACCTCCTGGGAGGTAACTTTCACCGCAGCGGAAAGGGATTACCGCTATTTTCTGATGCTGGATTTCAGTAAAGGCGACAGTGGCATTGTACTTTCCACCGAAAGCCTCTGGATTGGTGGGCGGCAGATTTTTCTCCGCCAGGACAACAATTGGGAGATACCGCCAAAGTTGCCGCTGCCGCCGCTGGGGCCGATCGCTTCGCTGGCGTGGCTCGCCGCCGACCCTGAGATCAACGACGCGTACATTACCCTGGCGCGAGGCTTGGCTTATTACGAATTTTCCGCCAGCGTGCTCGCCACACCCAATGCCCAGCAACCGCCGCAGATGGAACTAGCTTCCGATGGAGCCAACTATCAAGAGGTCATTCGCGCCCTAGTCGAAAGTTTCCAATGGCGTCCTCACTGGAATCAAATCGAGGCTGCACTTCGGCGCTTGTCACCTCAGATCGAGGCAGTGCGCTACATCCCCATAGCCAACACCGACCACGTGACCGTTTCGACACGTTTTAATGGGCAACTTTTCCCCTTGCCACTTTCTGCCCAATCAGCGGGCTTCCGCCGTGTGCTGGCATACCTGCTTGCGATTTATCAGCAACCGCCGAAAGCAGTGCTGCTTTTTGAGGAACCCGAAAATGGCATCTTTCCCGGTGCCCTACAGATGCTTGGCGAATTTATCCGCAGCGGTGCCGAGTCCCGCGGCGTGCAGTTTATTTTCACAAGCCATAGTCCGCAGATGCTTGATGCGTTTGAGCCCGATTCAATCCGCGTCGTGGACTACAAAGGCAGCACCAAGATCGGGCCTCTTGATCAAGGGCTGCGCGATTCGCTTCGCGAAGGCCTGCTGAGTCCGTCCGAAATTCTCACTGTCACCGGACCGGCTCCTGAGTATCTCCAGTCGGAGGCACAATAGGGTTGCCAATTCCGAATATATTTGTGTTTGTTGAGGGTAAGGGCGATGTTGATGCCGCGCCCATTCTATGCAGAAGAGTGCTGCGGGATTTGCTTGGCGACAAATGGAATGAGCACCCTTTGAAGTTTGGCCAGGGCTGGCGTGTCGGCCACCTGCGTAAATTGACCGCGGGAAACTACGCGAAGTGGGTGCGAATAACCAAAGCCGCCTTGAATTCCCGGGCCAGCGGCATCTTGCTGCTTTTGGACGGCGACAGTTTGAACGGCCACTGCCCAGCCGATGAGGCTCGCAAACTGGTGCACAAGGTGGTGGCGGATTGCGGCGCCGGCAAGGCAATTTCGGTTGCCGTCGTCTTTGCCATGCAGGAAATTGAAAGCTGGTTCATGCCGGATGCTGATCGCCTGGTTGGGCCGCGAGGTGGTCCACCCATCGAGCTTCCGGAGGACATGGAGGCCGCTCCCCGTGACGCCAAATCTTGGTTTAAGACGCGTCGCGAAGGTGGGTATTTGCCCACGGCAAACCAGCGGGATTTTGCGGAGCGAGTTAATATACAGACCGTCAGAGGCCATAAGCTGCGGTCATTCAAGCGTTTTGAACATGCCCTTGTAGAACTGTACGAAGCTGCTTGCGGCGGCCAGCCCGTCGCCACACCAGCTCGGCAAAGTGGTTGATGGCACTCCCGCCCGCCTGATGCTGCCGTCCATCGCGACACTAATAATTTGTGCGTTTCGGCCTGCGTGGCAGGTTGCCGGCCACAATATGAGGTTATCAAAAAAAAAATAATTTTCTTGCAATTAAATTCTTGACATTCCGGAACGCAAGGAATTAAGATACCGCCATCGTCCGCTTCGGTTCCAAGGGCTGGCTCATTTTTGTTTAGTCGGGAGGGGCGGATGGCGATGCTGGTGCCGTACTGGCGGCGGAGGCCGTCCGCACCGCGGAGATGAGTTTTGACAGGTTTGAAAATTATGTCCGAGCTATGCTTTGAGAAGACATTTGAGACGCTGACAGGCCACCAGCCGTTTGCGTGGCAGCGGCGGCTTTACGACCGTTTTCGCTCGGGGGATTTGCCAAAGGTGATTGATCTGCCAACGGGTATGGGCAAGACTGCCGTAATCGCCATATGGCTCTTGGCTCGCAAATCCCAGCTTACGGGCGGCAACGCAGAGCGCCTGTCCACACGTCTGGTATACGTGGTCGACCGCCGCACCGTGGTCGACCAGGCTACCGCCACCGCCGAGCGCATCCGCGAAAATTCCGAAAAGGTTGGCATCGACCCACCAGCGGTCAGCACCCTGCGTGGCCAGTTTGCGGACAATCGCGAATGGACCCGCGATCCATCTAAACCGTCCATCGTCATCGGCACAGTTGACATGATCGGCAGCCGGCTGCTTTTCAGCGGCTACCGCAGTTCCTACAAGCAGCGGCCGTTGGACGCGGGGCTGCTCGGCCAAGATTCGCTTCTGATACTTGATGAGGCCCATCTCAGCGAGCCATTCGCGAGGCTTACCCATGAAATCGGACGCGATGGGGCGTTCCAACAGGGCCAAGGCCAAGGTAAGCCAATGTGTTGCATGAGTATGTCAGCCACAAGCAGCGAGGCAGCTACGGACGGATTCAGGCTGGAAGCCTCAGATTTGAAGGATAGCCCGGATGGCAACGTTGTTCTCCGTCGCTACAAAGCAGAAAAGCATCTTTCGATTCATCGGGATATCGCCGACGGCAAAAAGGAAATTGTGAAGAAGGTTGCGGAGCTTGCGGTCGGCAATTCCCGTGTGGTCGTATTTGTGCGATCGCCAGACGACGCGCAAAAAATATACGATGCCGTGCGGAAGATCGCGTCCAAGAATGGTAGCGCCCCCATAGGGGTCGAGTTGCTCACGGGCACGATGCGCGGCTTGGAACGCGATGAATTCCTTGGTAAGCCCACTATAAAGCGGTTTCTCGACGCAGAGAGCGGCACCGCCGACGGCCCAGTGGTGCTGGTCTCCACCAGCGCTGGTGAAGTGGGCTTTGACCTCAATGCTGATCACCTGATTTGCGACGCTGCGCCGCTGGATTCAATCATTCAACGGTTCGGCAGGGTCAACAGACGCGGGGAGGGCGTAGCGGAGGTGCATCTCTTTGTGGCCAAGCCGAAGGGCATGCAGTCGGATGCCGCCCGAAAGAATTCACAGGAGCACACCTTTGACACCGCCGCAGTAATGACCGTGGAAATTCTCGGCCGCCTACCGCTGATCGGAGACGCGATACACGACGCTAGCCCCAAGGCGTTGGGCGCCCTCGACAAATCCCCCGAGGCGCTTACCCCAAAGCCGGCAACCGTGGAATTGACGGACATTTTGCTCGACGCTTGGTCCATGACCACCATTGTTGAACCCATGCCGGGGCGACCGCCAGTTGCCAATTGGCTGCGCGGGGTTGCGGACGAGTTGCCGGAGACAACGATCAGTTGGCGAGCCGAGTTGGACATTGCCGGCTTTGCCGACCTCGACATCGGCGATATCGAGGAATGGTTTGACGCCCACCGCGTGCTGCCACACGAAACCCTGACGCTGCCCTCCCACAAAGCTGGCCAGCTATTGCTGGATAGGTGGGAGGGGCTCGGTGAGGACAGAAAAGCCAAACTTAAAAACGCGATATGCGTCATCGACCAAGGGGGACTGCGGGTGGTTCGCTTGGCAAATTTGATGGATGATCTCAAAAAAACGCGCCAGAGCCTGGCCGCCAACGCCGACATTATCCTGCCCGCATCGTTCGGCGGAATCCAGCGTGGCGTGGGAGTGCTGGATCCCTCCACCGACGGTAATAGCGCAACCACAGACGTAGCGGACGAAAAGGATTACGCCGGGATGCAGCGCTACCGTGTCGTCAGGATCAACGGCGATGAGCACCCCATCTTGGGCGAATTGCCAGCCGCCGGGCAGCGTCAGAATCTCTCCGAGTTTACACTGGATATGCCGGCCGACGGAGACGGAACCAGGCAGCTCGTGAGCCTTATGCCGAAGCAGCAGCGCCCGGAACTGGGCACGCAAACGCAGAGGCTTACCAACCACGTTGCTGCGGTTGTGCGGCACGCGGAACGTTTGGCGAATCAGCTTGACCTGCAGGGTACACCACGCGATGCGCTGATGCTCGCAGCCCGATGGCACGACCAAGGAAAGGCGCGTGAACTTTGGCAGCGGGCCGTGGGCGGAAGCACGGATAATCTGCTGGCAAAATCCGGTGGAAAAATGCAGCCAATCCCAGGTGGCTACCGGCACGAGTTTGGATCGTTGCAGGGTATGATGGAAGTTGAGTGGGAAGCCGCACGCCCAGAGGTGCTTGATCTAGCGGCTCACATGGTTGCCGCTCACCATGGACGTTCCCGGCCGCACTTTCGAAAGGGTGGTTTCGACCCCAACGCCCGTGCCAAATCTCCCTCGCTGGCCGCAGAAGCGATGCGGCGGTTTGCCAAATTGCAAAAAGAATATGGCTGGTGGTATCTTGCGTGGCTTGAAAATTTACTCAGGTGCGCTGATGCGCTGGCCTCGGCGGAAAACATCACAGAGGGCGGGCAATGACCCAAGCAGGAGCCAACATCTCGATCCCCGTTGATCTTACCAACCCGGGCCAATTTTTCGCCTGCTGCGGCCTTCTGGAACTCGCCGACCGCCTCTGGCCGGATGCGACGGGGTGGTTCGAGGACCAAAGGTTTCTGATCGCATCCAACGACCCCGCCCGCGGAATTGGTGCCCTGTTGTGTAAGGTCGCATCCGCGGAGGCCGAGCAGCTCGATGATGGTGATAACGCGGCGTCGCCCCTGAGACTCAAGCTCCCAAACTCGAAATGCATGCGGCTTGATTGGTGGCAAGATGAGGCCACGGGTGGCAGCTGCCTGAAGACTTGGGCAGGGCGACAATCCGGCCCAAATATTTTTCGGTTGATGCTGAAAGCGGCTGGTAGGGCCCCGCCCAAAGCGCCTTTGGATTACGCTGACGCGATTTTTGATTCTAGGGATGGAAAGCAAAATAAAAAGACAATCTCGCCATTTTATTTTGACGCCCGGCGGGCGGGAACCGCTTTGGATGCCGGCTTTTCCGCTGACGAGCAGCAGATGTCCGTTCAGGAATTCCCCGCCGTGGAAGCTTTGGCGTTTGTCGGCCTGCAACGTTTTCGTCCGCGTGTTGATGAATCCACCCCAACCAAATCCTTCGTATATACGCCATGGCCGCAACCATTGCCCCCGGTGCTCGCCCAAGCCGTTGTTTGCGGCGCGATAGCCTTGCCATCCAGCCAACGATATAGATTTACAAAGCCCTCGCGTGGGGGCAAGTACGCATACGTGTTTAGCCGCGCAGCGCGCGAAAGGAGTTCAGATGCCTGATGTTGCTATCGAACAGTACAACGATTGGTTGGCCGACGGGGGCCCGGTGGCGCTGGTGATCCGGCAGTGGCTGGTCCCCGCCACTCAACCGGACGACATTATTTTTCCACCCAGCTACGCGAACCCTTCAGAGAAAGAGGGGGACCCACCGGTTTACAACATTGACGGCGAAGGTAGAGAGTCCGTATGCGTGCTCGACAGCATACCCTCTCAAGCTAACCGCATGGAACCCATGTTTGCCACCCCAAAATATAAGGATTTGGTTCCGCAGATACAGATCAAATTCAAGGATGGGCTGATACGTAACTTGTTGGAAATCGGCCACCGCATTGCCGACGCAGCATTTCGCGGCACGGAACTTGATCCCAAAATCAAAGAGGCCCTCCAACATTTCAAACAGGGTAATGCCGTTACCGTTGCCAGACTTGCACCAACATCATTGGTCTTTGGCGCGTGGGATTCGCGCGACAGCGGAGTCAAGATTCCGCGGCTCGTCAACTCGATCATTCGAGCGAGGGGCGTCGTTCAGCTTAGGCGCTCGGCACAGTATACCCCGGCTATTAATTACGAGCGAGAGGGCCTTCTGCCGGAAAATCTGGGTGGAAAACCTTCCAAATTCGGCCTCGCTGACGCGCCCTCCGTCCACAAGATCGGTGGAGTACAAATTAATGGCGAAATCATCCGAGACGCATCCCTGAACCTCGCTTCCCTGCGTTGCCTGCGCGGAACCAATGCCCAGGAAACGCTGAAACTCCAACGGTACATCCTTGGCCTCTCTTTGGTCGCGGCGGCTGCAGAACCCGATCTAAATTTACGCCAAGGCTGCCTGCTTACCCTGAATCCTGAAAAGTGCACGTGTTCTCACCTCGTCATGCGCAACGGCCAACGCACCGAGTACAACGTTACCCCTGATGTCGCCGCTGAATTTGCGCAAGCCGCTGCGAGGGATTTTGGCGTCTCAGAAGAATTTCACGACCCCTTCGAATTTAGTCCTAAACGAATGAAGGAGCGGCTCAAAGCTGGGTCTAAAAAGGGCAAAAAACATGGTGACGTCGATGGTGGTGGTAATGGTACAAACGACGGCCCCGCCGTAAAGGGCGCGGAGGCCAAGTGAGCAACTATCTGCACATCACCGCCCGCTGGTTGGACGACCGCTACCATGGTCTACTGGGCCGCGACGGGCCGCCGGAATGGCCACCGTCCCCATACAGGCTTTTTCAGGCTCTCGTTGCGGGCGCCGCGCTCGCGGGAAGGCTTGAGGCCCTGGCTGGATCGCTCCGCTGGCTAGAAACGCTACCTGCACCGATGATTATCGCGCCACCTAG
>DZDI01000196.1 GCA_022730455.1 Phycisphaera mikurensis
TGGCCGCAAGCGCCCCACCTGCGGCGTCGCATCAGCTCAATGGGTACACGACCCGATTTTCGCCGCTGGCTCCTTGCAGTTGGGGCGTTTACGGCCAATCAATCCTAATTGGTAGATGTGACAGAACACTAGGGTCAATGTGGGGTGGGCTGTTCCGCAGGACCCGTGCAAAGGCAATGGGCTGAAATCCTCGGTTTTTTGAAAGTAAAGATATTGATGCTGCAACGTAAATTGTGGTTTCCGCTGGCCCTCGTTGGCTGGCAGTTTTGGCTGCCTATCCTGTTTGGCGGTTGTGTCCTCACTGCGGTCAGTGCACTGGTTGCCTCCATTTGGCTGGCCACTATCGTTGCAGTATTCACGCTGGCCTGTCTGCTGTTTTTTCGCGATCCCATCCGCACGATTCCGCAACAAGCGGGCGTGATGGTCGCCCCGGCTGATGGAGTAATTACCGAAATCGCCGTTACTCCGTGGCGTTATCTGCCCGGCGACGTGCTGCGCGTAAGCATCTTTCTCAGCGTGCTCGATGTGCACATCAACCGCAGCCCGTGTGAGGGTGTGGTCCATTCGATCACGTTTGAACCCGGTCGTTTTTTGGATGCACGCCATCCGGAGGCTGCCATCCAAAATCAATCCAACAACCTACTGATCGATACTCCATACGGTCGGATTGCCGTTCGGCAGATCGTCGGCGCCATTGCCCGGCGGATCATCTGCCCGGTGCGCACCGGCGAAAAACTGGCCCGAGGGCAACGCTTCGGAATGATCGCCTTTGGCAGCCGGACGGACTTGTTAATTCCGCAACCTCAGGATTGGACACCGTGCGTAAAGGTCGGTGACAAGGTATGCGCTGGCTCCACGGTCATCTTTAAGTTCAGCGGAAAACCTTCCTCCGCCGGCACCGCCGATGAGACTCGATAACAGCGGCGGTTGGGGGCTTCACCGCCCTATACGGCCGTGCCGTAGTTTTACAATAACGGTGGAGACGGTAGCGATGTCCAGTGGACCACCAGGGCCATAGCCATTATGCCGATACCGGAGCCGACAGCCATTGGCATGCCGGTCAGCGCCGCTGTAAACTCTCGCGGCGTCCATCGTTTTAACGCTTGGCTTCTGCCGGGGTGTGCACAAATTGGTCGAGTTGCTGGTGGTCATTGCCTTCCTCCTTGCCACATTAGCGGGTCTGCTATTTGGCGCGTGGGTATCAACACGCATTGGCCATCGCCGGGGCGTTATCGCCGCCGCCGTTCAACGCGTGTTTCATCGCCCGCACAAACTGATGCACCACGTTACCTTGCCGACGCGCACCGGCACGACTGAAATTGACCACATCATCGTGGCCGATACTGGTGTATTCGTCATTGAAGCCAAGCACTACAGCGGATGGATTTTTGGCCGTGCCAACGACGCCAAATGGACGCAGGTTCATTACCGAAGGCATAGACCGTTTCAGAATCCAATTCGCCAAAATGAAGGACACGTCCGGGCTATCCAGTCGCTTTCGCGCTTTCCCGATCAACATTATATTTCGGTAGTGGCGTTTACCGGCACAGCACAGCTTCAAACCGACATGGGGCCGGGTGTGATTCGCCTTGCGGAATTGGGTAGTTTTCTCAATCAACCGCGCCCGGTGGTGTTCACGCGTGATCAGATGGCTTTGGTTGTTGGCCGCATAGAATTGGCCCGGCTGGATCGCTCCACCGAAACCGACGAACAACATATCAATAACGTGCGGACTCATCTGGCCCGGAAACGCCGTTAGTACCGGCCCATAGGAGTCTGTCCAAGCAAAGGTGAATTCGGGATAAGGGGCCAATAACCCCGGCCATGGCTGGCAAACCTTCACTGGCCGTTGGATGAATCGCCATTTGCAGACGCGGCGGGGTCATGCTCGGCGGCTAATTGGCCTGCACGCGCAGATGGCGGTGCGGTTTGGTATACCGGCCCATTCGGAACCGAATCCGCATCAACCCCCTGGCTGGCTGACGCCGAGGTCGGAGTATATTTTTGTTGATACGCCTCAATGCTATGGCACAAGTCTGAATAAAACGTACCCCAGTTCTTATTTGACAGCGTTGTTTTGATATGATGCGTCCTGCCGTCACGGACGATATAAAGGTGGTGGGCCGGGTTCGTAAGCGCAAATACCATCCAGCCAAACAATAAAGGCAGTGGCCAACCAAGCAGAGCTAGAACCACTATTATTTCCACCGGCGAGGACAACTTGACGGCGAGAACCGTCAGAATTCCCGCATCGAACAACATGAGCAACAGCGCCGCTACAACTCGGCCGGAAGTCCGCTGCGCACGGGAAACGTAAATTCTCACGATCCGGCTAAACAGGATACGGCGAATGTTATCGTGATAACCGCTGGCGGTAAGCAACATCAGATGATCGGACTCGATCATTGCCCGCTGGATCGTATAACCGCGGTGCATCACCCACAACTTGGGTATTGTTTTTGGCGGTGATGTTTCATTTGCCATTTATAACCCACCGATTCGGTAGGCATGCGAATATATGGCTATCCACAGCGCCAAGTCCAGTGCTGTCCAGATAATCAACCCGGCGAACATGGCCACTGCATGCCACAACCGGACGATACGTCTATACAGATCATTGCGTTGCCGCAGACGGATTACTTTGATCCAGTAAATCGCCCCCAATGGAACGAAGACAAACGCGAACAATAGCAGAATACCTGTGAACACCGGTATCAGCAGGCATGCCTGCAGTTGCCATACCATTCGGTCAGGCCGTGGCAACGAATTGGCGAACCGTTCTGCAAGCACGTTTTGGCCTGCGGCTGAATCCAAAAACTGTACGCTGTAGGTTGCCCCGTCAATATCTACCGTGCACAACCCGCAAATATAATTGCCTGTGCCGGCGCAGATCGCCACCGCACTATGCCCCGGATGGTGGGCGCAGACGGCGTGCTGATTGGATGCGGTATCCATGCGATCCAATGGTGGTACAAACGGGGTAAATTCCCGCATGCTGAAGCTCAATGCGTGCCGCTGGCAAAACCAGGTTTCACCGCGCCGCTCCAGCCGGTGAACACAGCCTGCAACCGGGCATGATGGCTGGGCTGGCCCTTCAGGATTTGCCGCTGATGCCTGCGTCATGGAGGATGTACCTCTCCATTGCCACAAATGCTTTGACCACCGCCGCAGCAGTGCCCACAGTGAACGCCATCAGTGTAGCATGAACCATTCGCCGAAGCGCGATGACAAGCAAGTTCGGGTCAAATTCACAAAACGGCCGGGGCGGTCGGATAAAAGGCAGGATATCTGACTTAAATGTCTGGTTCCATAGGAGCCTGTCCAAGTAATAACAGGGACTGCGACGGCACGGATTTTGGCGGGCATCAAGAAGCGGTGACGAGGGCGTATCGGGCGAAGATGATACGCCGAGGAAGCCGCGCCGCGGAGGCCGGTCAAAAGACGTGCCGCCGCGGAGGCCGGTCAAAAGACGTGCCGCCCCGGAGGGTGTGCCAAAGGCGTGCCGGCTCGGGGGTGTGCCGCAAACACCCCGTCTGCGGCGTTCTCGGGCCTTGACGACTCATCTTCACCCGAGTCGCCGTCGGCCCGACGCCTTGCATCCGGAGCATTTTCGGCACATCGC
>DZDI01000060.1 GCA_022730455.1 Phycisphaera mikurensis
CTTCTTTGCGCTCTCCGCGGTGCAAATAGTCGCCCTCACCGCAAAGGACGCAAAGAAGCGCCAAGTTAAGTAAATCTTTTATATTAAACGCTCTGCGCGACACATAAACCAATATCATCATGCGGCCAGCATGAAGCATTATGTCCCACAGAGAAGTTTTATTATCTCACACAGAGGCGCAGAGCGTGCGAGGGACGCCCGGTATCGCAGACATCCTGTCTGCATCCTAAGCAGGCGAGACGCCTGCGCTACAAGCCGCCGGTACGCGATAGCGCCAACCACCGGCAAGCCGGTGCTGCTGCCCGAAAAAATTGCCACGCCCGGCACTCCGCTGCCTTGCTATTACATGGACAGACTCCTAAAGGCCGAATACGGTGTCCAGTGGTCCGCAAATATTTTCGAACCACATTTTATGTCTACGCCGGCGAGGCTTGCCAAGTGAGCTGATTTTCTCCGTGCATGAGAGCCAGTTGAGGCTTGGCGCGGTGTCGGCGACTTCTCAGGCTGGTATTTGATACGCCGGTCATCGGTTGACACGCCGGGGGCCAATCGTATTTATCGGACGTTCATTTTCATCATAATTATGAAATTATGTGCCGAATTGGGCCATAGATGCCGATAACACCTGCAAGAGCGGGAGACTGCGGTTCCTCCGTTTTGTTGTGTTTGTCATCTCGTTGTGCGTAAATTCATGGGAGTTATCATGCAGGAATACGAACACCTGAAAAGCTTAGTCGAACAGTGCGCCATCGATCTGGAAAAGGCCGAAGGCGGCAACAAAGTTGCTGGCACGCGGGTTCGCAAGACGATGCAGGAAATTCGCCAGGCCGCCCAGGCCGTTCGTCTCAGGATTCTCGAATTACGGGGTGGCGAGGGTCAATCGCAAGTGGATGAAGCTCAAAGCTGAAACGTTCCAGCCGAAACTCAATTTTGTGCACATGTCGGACGCATCCTCGTTAGTCGGTTCGTCAGGCCCAAGCTCGTAATACTGCTCCGCATAAGCGGTTGCCGGTTCAATCCACCCAGTTTTGCCACTGGCGTGCAAAACGTTTATATTCTCCTGATCCCAATCTGAAATGCTGGCGGATTGCGGGAATTTAACGCCGATTAGCAGGGATTTATAAATGGCTCTGCGTTGCGGCATTGATGCCTTGGTTTAAGTAATGGAATGTTCATGGCACCGCCACTTTTATTGGATTTGAATCAGATCGATCTCAACCACGTCGCGTTCGATATCGAAGAAATTCGTAAAATTAACCCTCATCGGCATGAAATGGAGCAACTCACCTCCGTTATTTATGTTGATCCGAATCCGCCAACCCTAGTGGGGCTTAAAGAAGTGACAATGGACGAATTTTGGGTCCGAGGCCATATTCCTGGCCAGCCCATCATGCCTGGAGTGGTGATGCTGGAGGCGGCTGCCCAACTGTGTTCAGTTGGACACAAATTACTGACGCCGCATGGAGGTTTTATGGGGTTCGCTAAACTGGATGATGTGCGTTTTCGCGCCAGCGTCCGTCCACCGGCGAAATTGTATCTCATAGCACGGCTGAAATCGGTATCCAGCCGTCGTGTGGTTGCGGATTGTCAGGGAATTTGCAACGGCACCTTGGTTTTTGAAGCAATTGTGACTGGCATGCTTCTATCTGATGACTGATACCCTGTTTGATAACCAAATTGCGGCTGCGCAGGTGGGACGCGATATATTCAAGCCGCGGGCCGCAATTTACATGTTGCACACTGCTGATAAGCCCATTCTGCTGGCAACCACAGCCAATCTAAAGCATGCTGTTGGCTTGCGGTTGGGGCCGGAGCGAGCTCCCAACAAAACTGACTATCAAGCCATTACCACGCACGTAAGTTGGCGTTATGTCAATAGTGCATTTTCAGCCAATTGGTGGTATCTGCTCACCAGTCGAAGTTTTTATCCTGATCAGTATCGCTCCCTGCTGGCATGGCACTACCCCTGGTTTTTGCGATTGGATATGGGTGGGCCATCCAAACCACCAACGGTTGAGGTGAAAAATTCGGTTGCGCAACTCGATGAGTTCACGTGTGGACCGTTGACCTCACGGCGGGCGGCTCATGGGCTGGCCAACTGGCTTCTGGAACACTTTGACCTGTGTCGCTATGAGGACATCCTTCGCAAGAGTCCGCACGGGCAGCCATGTGCCTATAAAGAAATGGGCAAATGCCCGGCACCCTGTGACGGCACAATACCTATGGATACCTATCGCCAGACGGTGCAGGACGCTGTTGCCTTGTTGATCCAATTGGCCCCCATAACGCGCACAGCCTCAGACGTGGTGGATATGCCATGGTACGCTT
This sequence comes from Phycisphaera mikurensis, assembly GCA_022730455.1. Taxonomy (GTDB): domain Bacteria; phylum Planctomycetota; class Phycisphaerae; order WQYP01; family WQYP01; genus JAJZGD01. Next base: position 2,329 of record DZDI01000060.1, read on the forward strand.
TGGCCACCGACCGCATGAAGCAGGCCGCCGTCCGAATGGATTTTCGCAGCGCAGCAAAAATAAAAAAGCAACTTGAATCACTGGCTGACCAGTTTCAATCTGCGCTTGTGGGATGGGGTCTGGTAACGCAATGGAAGTATATTACGCTCCAACGTGGTCCGACGCGCCGCTGGATCGAGCCATGGATAGTCCTGCCCGGTATGTGCACCTGCCTGCCGCCAGTTGACGCCAAAACCGCCTTGGCAGATGCTCCGGCGTTTATCCGCCATGTAAAAAAGCAATTGGATGACGTGTTGCCGTCCGTCGTCCAATTTTCTCAGAACACGGTTTTGTTGAACGATGTCTTTGCGCTGCTTACTTACCACTTGAACCGCTCACGCGATCCGGGGTTATACTTCACTCCAGCCGATATGGGCCGTGAATCGGAAATGGCCCATCGTGTGGCCGAGTGGCTTGGAGAGCCCGATGCCTCTGCGGTCGTGGAAATGGCGAGCGATTTAACCATTGGGCCAAGAGGTATCGATTCTGATGCTGCGCCGGGCTCTTAAGGCTCCCGGCCTGCCCTGAATCGTATTTATATGACAGCCGAGAATGGATTGAAGCTGTGAAATCAACCAAGGCAGGTCAACCGTCCATCTCCGATGCTGATCAGCAATTGATCAACGCTTTTATTACGTATATCGAAACGGAACTGGGCTTGGCCATCAATACTTCCCTTGCCTACCGCCGGGATATGACCGGCTTTGCCGAATTTCTGACTGACCGCAACTCATCATTGCCGCAGGCCGTACCTGCAGATATTGCCAGCTACCTGCAACATCTTCAGGTTAGCCGTCGCATGCAAATATCCAGTATTATTCGTCATTCCATCACCCTCAAGATGTTTTACCGCTACGCCCAGCACCGGGGGTGGCGGGCTGACACGCCCACTGAATTTATGGAGACACCGCATGGGTGGCGCCGATTGCCCAACGTCCTGGGGCGTGTGGAAATTGAGGCCCTGCTTCGGGCGGTAAAAGTCGACCACCCTCTGGCGTTGCGCGATCAGGCTATCATAGAGCTGTTCTACGCCTGCGGCTTCCGGGCGTCGGAACTAGCTAATTTAAAAATTGAACATTTGCATCTCGACCTGGGTGTCATACGCGTATTGGGCAAAGGAAACAAAGAGCGTATCGTGCCCGTCGGCAAGCCCGCCCAAAAGGCGCTTCTCGACTATATGTCGCAACTGCGCCCGCGGCTGCAGGCCGTTAAAGGTTTGATAACCAGCGACGTGTTTGTCAGCCGTTCGGGCCAGCCCATCAATCGCATCGTGTTGTGGCAGCGCCTCGATGCGATCGCCAAAGGTGCCGGGATTAAAGGCGTCCATCCTCACGCGTTGCGGCATACCTTTGCCACGCATCTGCTTTCAGGCGGGGCGGATTTGCGGGTCGTGCAGGAATTGCTCGGTCACGCCAACATCGTCACCACCCAGATTTACACGCACGTCGATGCCGACCGTCTGCAGTCGGTGCACCGCAAGCATCACCCCCGGCAATAAATGTAACTTGCAACTTCCTTTTTTTGCTCGCAGAATGCGAGGCCAACGCCGCGTATGGAGCGTTTCGGTCTGGTATTGGAGAACTTCTTTTGTCCGGCGCACACTCGCCATCGCGCCCATGTGTCCGAGATCGGGTATCGGGTGAATCATGGATCGAAAAACTATGGAATGCCGGTGAGCAATTGCTGGTGCATGGTCAATACTGTGCCGCGCGCCGCGAACTTGAGGCCGCCGAAGCGGCCGCCTTCCAACGCCGTAATGCTGCACTACTGACACGCATATATCTTCCCCTGCTGGAGACGTGCCGTCAGGTGCGGCAGCTTTCCACCGATGGCTTGATCTCGCTGCAGGTGCACGCGCCAGACCATCGCTCTGCACGTTCCGAGCTTAAACGGTTCGCTGCGCACGGAGGCGGTGTACTTATTTCCGGTTCCGCCAAACTTGCATGCACGCTTGCCCGACGGGCGCGGCTGGCGGGGTGTCCCGTTGAGTGCCTGCTGCTGGTGCGGAAAGGGGACCGGACGCATATTACACATCCATTAGATGCTCAATTGATATCTGGATTGCCGGTGGTGTGGCGGCCTGCGCACGACGCGGAAACGCTGCCAGAACCGCCCGAAAAAATGTGCGTTGCGCTGCCGCCACCCGGTGATTACGTGGCGGGTATGGCAGGGCATTCATCCACGACCGAATCAATTCTTCTGCTGTATGAAGCCCTTGCTCTGCGGCAGATACGTCGCCGTCAATTACCGTCCGACGGTTGGCCGCTGATGGCGTCGCTGCGGAAAATACGCCTAATTGATATGGCATGTGAGCCGGTCACGATTCGTCTGCTGCGGGAAGCCGAGAAGTTATCAACTCACAACCGGTGACCGCTGACCGCCGACAACGATATTCTCAGCCTGACCATCCACTTTGACTCTGAAGGTGTCCGTCGGGGCGGGCGGTTCATTTTCAGAGCAAACGGTTTGTGAGAATTGATCCATCGGCATGGGTTTGGCAAAGTAAAATCCCTGATACGATTCACATCCGCGGGTTCGCAAAAAATCAAGCTGTTCGGCGGTCTCTACACCTTCGGCCACCACGTGCAGATTGTGATGCTTCGCGACGGCCAATATTGCCTCGACCAATGCCGCATCGTTGGCGCTGGTGGGGGCATCTTTAATAAATGACCGGTCAATTTTCAGTTCGCTTATGGGCAGCTTTTTCAGGTAACTCAGCGATGAATAGCCTGTGCCGAAATCATCAATGGATACATCGATTCCCAAGTTGCGCAGGGCGTTGATCTTTTGGATGGAATCGTCCACATCTTCCAAAACCGTGCCCTCGGTAATCTCCACGATGAGTTGGTGAGGATTGGCATGCGCCAGGCGTACGATGGCACGCAACCGATTGAGAAATCTTGGTTGGCGAAATTGCACCGGACTCACATTGATCGCCAGGCGCAATTGGTGACCAGCGTCGGTCAACCGCCGGCTCAGACGGCAGGTTTCATGCAGGACAAACTCCCCAATTGGCACAATAAGGCCCGTCTCTTCGGCTATGGGGATAAACTCGGCGGGCGATATCATGCCGTGTTGCAGACTTTGCCACCGAAGCAGCGCTTCACCCCCCAGCCATATGCCGTCGCCATTAACCTGGGGTTGAATAAAAACGCGTAATTCATGATTAGCCAGGGCATGGCTCAGCGCTGCTTGCAGTGTGAGTCGCGATTCTACTGCCCTTTGCATGGATTCTTCATAATATCCGCACCCATTGCGCCCATTTTCCTTGACGCGGAATACAGCGGTATCCGCCTGCTTAAAAAGCTCCTCGGCTTTGGTTGCGGTATTGGGGAAAATTGTCAGGCCTAAGCTCGCAGTAATAAAATGTTCAAACTCACCGAGCATAAATGGCTTAGCAAGGGCCTTTTTAAGCCTTTCGGCTATCCGGCGCGCAGCTTGGGCAGTGCTCGTCGGATTCTTTCCCAGCATCGGCAGGACGAGTCCAAACTCGTCGCCCCCGAGGCGGGCCAGCGTGTCCTCCGTCCGCAGTACCTCGCAAAGTCGGCCAGCCACCTGCCGAAGCAACGCATCTCCGGATGCGTAACCGCGTCCCTCGTTAAGCCGTCGGAAGTGATCCAAGTCCACCATAATCACCGCACCATAGTCCTTGCCGCCACTGGCCAGTGCCATTGCCTGCTCGACGCGATCGACAAAGAGTCGGCGGTTCGGCAGACCAGTGATCTCATCATTAAACGCCATTTGATCCGCTTTCTGCTCAGCGAGTTTTCTAGCGGTAATGTCATTTTGTATGGCGAGATAGTGCGTCACTTTGCCGGTGGGGTCCTTTATCGCCGACACGGTAAGCTCCACCCAGATGGGGCGACCGTCTTTAGTATGATCGCGTAATGTGGTCTGGAGCAGGCTACCCTGAATGAGACGCTCTTCGGTTTTCAGACTGCCGTCACTGAATTGTTGGGTACCGTGCATAAATCGGGCGGATCGCCCCTTGACTTCCCCCAGTTTATAACCAGTTAATGACTCAAATGCCTGGTTGACGTACACAATAGGTGTGTGCGATTGCGTTGCGTCGCAGAGCACAATGCCATTGGATGCCGACTCTACTATCTGCTTAAAAATACGCAGAGACTCATCTGCTTTTTGCCGTTCAAACGGTGCCTTAATACCTTGGAGGAATACATATCGGGCGGCGAAAAACGAGGTCAGCAGTAACGCAATGTGTGCCGCCAACTGCGGCGCAATGCTGCGTCCCGGGCTCATGGCTTCATCAAGTATCATCATTGCCATGCTGGTGCACGCGACGGCCAAATCGCCCAGTGCCGCGGTATCGGTACTGAAACTCGCTCGCATTGACCGCATCGCTCCATTGACCATCAGTACCAGACACACCCACGTCAGCAACCCGCCTTGCTGAAATGGCATCAAATGCAGCCGAAAAACGGAGTAACTGACAGGTGTTAGAAATACAGCCAGATAGGTGACCGTCACCACAACGATGGCCGAAATGATGCCCATAATGCGGCACAACAAAAAGCACCTGCTGCGCCTTTGCCACAATAAACCCGCCAAGGCGAGCGCGACGACTACGCTTACAGTCGCCAGCAGCGCTAACCAATCTGCTTCGTTGCCGGTCGCGGCGTCAAAAAGGCCTGCAACGGCAAACACATGTCCCACGTCGAATGCCCCTGCGATGAGAAATCCCATCGACAGAACCATAAAATCGCGAGTGCCGGAACGAGTAAACGCCGATCCACCCAGAAAAAACACCACCCAGCATACGGCGATAATACCGCTGCCCAGTACAGTGTGAATTTGCACCCATCGAACGTGATCAACCGTTGCTGCAACCCAGCCGCCCAGCCATGGCAGCAGCAGCGTCGGCAGACACACAATGAGCATCGAAAAGCTCAATTTGACAAGGTGCCAGCGTTTGCCGAACGGCTTACTTTGAAAGGTACTTTTCAGCCCGGAAACCTGCAGTGAAGCGGCCGCGGCTATTCCCGGTAGATTTTGATCCAAGCTCTGGCTGGTTGGAAAATTCTGGGCCATGGAACGCCTCTGATACGGGGGCAAACTACGCAGACACTCCCTGCACCTGTAAATTCTGCCAATAGCGACACCCGAGACAAGCGTGTCGCGCGACTTGCGATCTCCATATCACTCTGCAGCGTACAGGCACCCAAGTTGTCCGTCTTGGATGCTGGCCCCGGTCACATAGACGCGCCTGCGTAACGCACGCACCGCTGAATTGCCGTGCCAGCAGTATCATCGAGCATTATTGGCCTGAACTTGAAAGGCGATAAACTGAAAATTGAGTCGCTTTGGCGAATATTTGCAACGCTTATCCATCGCCGCGGTATTATGAGACGTGGTTATAAGTGCCTTGTAAATTTGTCAGAACATTTTCATCATTTTGGTCGCCCGTCCACATGGCCACACCGCGAAAGGCATCCGCCGTTGGCCTGCACAGGTGCTGTCGGGTCGCATGGCGCTTTCCGTGCTCGAATTACGGGGCCAATCCTCACGGCCACCTCCGGCCAACCTGTCTGAATGCAAACCAGTGCGGTACACCCGCATGGTGTCGATTGCAAATCAGGCGGTTTTACCCGGGCCATCATCGGTGGATTCAATAGAAAAATCTTTCACCTTCTTATTCAGCGTGTTACGGTTGATTCCCAAAAAGTCGGCCGCCTTGATCTTAACGCTTTCGCAACGGCCCAACGCCTCTTCAATCAGGCGTTTTTCTACCTGTTCAACGACCAACTGGTATATCTGTCCGTCGCGGTGGGCATATTCGTTCACCGCCTGGGTGGCCATCCGCCGAATCAGGGCGTCAAGCGATTCGCTTGATTGATTGGATTTTCCCTGCTGGGCAAATGCGCGGATAGCCGTTGGCAGCAATTCTTCAGTGAGGGTGTCATTGCGGCTCAGCACCACCGCCCGTTCCATGGCGTTTTCCAGCTCGCGTACGTTGCCGGGCCAGGGGTAGCGTACCATTAAATTTAAAATATCACGACTGATTTTATTCAAATTTTTGCCATTTTCCGAATTAAATCGATCACGGAAAAAGTCTATGAGGCGGGGAATATCTTCCCTGCGACTCCGCAATGCCGGTAGATTGATCGTCACCACGTTAAGGCGGTAAAAGAGATCTTCACGAAATTTTCCTTTAGCAACCTCCTCCTGCAGGTTCAGATTGGTCGCGGCAATAATCCGCACGTCGACCCGAACGGTTTTCGTATCGCCGACGCGTTCAAATTCACGCTCCTGTAAAACACGCAGCAATTTCACCTGCAGACTGGTATCGATGGTGCCGATCTCATCAAGAAACAGGGTGCCTGAATCGGCCGCTTCAAATCGTCCCATCCGGTCGCGAATGGCGCCGGTGAAACTGCCTTTGACGTGCCCGAATAATTCTGATTCCAAAAGGGTACCGGTCAGCGCGCCACAGTTGACTCTTATGAACGGCTTCTCGGATCGGTTGGAATTGAAATGAATGGCCTTGGCAATAAGTTCTTTACCGGTGCCCGTCTCGCCAAGGAGCAAAACAGTGGCACGACTCGTTGCCACCTGAGCGATGGTGTCAAACACTTCCAGCATGGCGGGCGCGTTGCCGATAATATTATCAAATTTATATTTACTCTGCAGTGTATCGCGCAACTGCCGCCGCTCTTCAATCCATTGTTGACGTTCGCTGGCCATGATGCGATTGATTTTGATGGCCTGCGCCAGAAAAGCGCTGATAATTTCCAGCAGTCGTCTATCACCCTCCAGAGTTGTGGTGTCTACAAACTGTTTATCCACGCTCAGCGCCCCCGCTACGCGGTTATCAATCTGTATCGGAACGCAGATAAAGCTGATGGCCTGACCTGCAAGAGCTGCCCGGGCGCCCGTGCGATTCAGGAAGTTCAAGTCCTTGCTGATATTCTCCACCACCCGCGTTTTGCCGGCGGCCACCACTTGGCCGGTGATACCTTCGCCAACATCGTATCGGCCGCGCTGTATTTCTTCGGGCGTCAGGCCCAGCGCCGCTTCGATGCGTAATTTACCGCTGGTATCGTCGAAGAGCACCATCGATCCGCGTTCCATGCCTAAACGAGTCGCTAAAACGCGCATAGTCTGGTCAAACGCGGCATGCAGATTCAGGCCCATCGACAAGACGCGGCCAATTTCTTCCAGGGTAGCAAGTTCCAGTTCCGCCCGATCTAACATATACACTCCTCTATACGAAAAAGCTCAGCCGCTTAACCCAATCTACTCCCCAAGCTTTAAGTGGCTCCGCCCCACGGGAGGATGACCCTTTTCCAAGCGTCATGAAGCGCAACGTTTCCGCACCGTGGTGCCCACTCTATAATCATAGCATGGCCAACTCATGCCTATGCATTGAGCAAAAACCGTGCGAGCAGACAAAAACCTGCCACCATTTTGCATTTTGTCTGGTGGCTATCAGCCATCAATGAAGTTGATTATTTGTGCGTAAGTGTCTTAATTAAATGGTTTTAAAAGTTATTATTCAAGGTCAGTTTGCGGGTTGTGAGGCGTTTAAAAAAAACTACGTTTCATGAATGACGCATCGCGCGCTATATCAACAGTGCCAACGTATATGCTTATTTTGTGTGCATTTAGTTAGGGATGAGTGAGTGACCAACGCCCAATACCATTTTACTGGGAGTCTGTCCAATTCCAAGTAATCGCAGCCCCTGCTATTACTCGGACAGACTCCTATGCAATCCCCCGACATCTTGTCCCATGAGTTTACGCAATAAATACCTTGCCAGAACGCAAATACCCAGACAGGCCAGCATTAAATCTGAGAATAGCCAACGTTGTGCGAAAAACCAAGCCCACCATATTCCAAGCAGAAATTCAGCGCCGCAGATAATCAAAAACGCTTCCCATGGATGCGAGTTTGCTATTTTTCTGCGCTGGGTACCCACATATCGCCCAAAAAAAAGGCCCACGACCAGCAACATCGCCAGCAGCCCGACGGCCACCGAATCCAGGCGATGAGCTCCCGCTGCACGAATCGCCATCGCTACCCAGTACCCAACGCCCGTGCTGCTTAAGGCCGCAATCAGAAACTTTACGTGCGGAGAACCACGACGGAATTTATAGTCGTATAGCCGTGAAAGATGCTCCAGATAGCGCAATTGTTCCTGCAAAGTAAGTTTACTTTTGCCGTGCAGGCGATTGCGAAAAAAAATCGGCGTTTCCATCACGCGTTTGACGCGGCATTTTACCATCAGCTCAAGACCGATTTTGTAGCCAATGGGGTTCAATTCATCTGCCGCCAGATAAGTTTCGCGACGTAACGCCACGAAACCCGCCATTGGATCACGCACCTTGCCGGCAAATGGCCGCCCCAGTGCCGTGGCCACCGCGCTGTTCAATTTCCGAAATATGCCCCAGTCATCCTGTGTGCCGCCACCGGAAACATAACGCGATCCGACCATGAAATCCGCCTTATCATTCAGCAGCGGACGCACCATATCGGCAATAGCGACAGGCGGATGGCTTAAGTCGGCATCCATTACCACCAGAACAGTTCCGCAGGCCCGGCCAAATCCTGCCAGCACCGCCGATGAAAGCCCCCGCTCGTGCCGCCGTATCATGTATTGAAACTGCGGGTACTTTAGCGCGATGGTTTTCAGTACAGTCGGCGTGCCGTCTCGTGAGTTGTCATCTACCACTATCACTTCCCAGGTCCAACCCGTGGGCGCCATTGCCGAGGCAATCTCTTCCATCAATTGAGGCAGATTTTCCGCCTCCTTATAGGCAGGAACAACAATACTTACCGTCATCTGATCCGTGGCGTCCAAACTCAGTGCACCTTTCCGTTCCGCGGCAGTATATTACCGCCTTGCGTCCAGTGGGTAATCCGGTATGCGGCGCTGCGTCGTAACTTGGTACCCCGTGGACGGCAGATAAAACCGGTGGTATGCCGGGGCGTTGAACATGGAGGCCATCCGCTGCAGCAATCTATACTGAAAATTTTTCGCCTTCCACACGGCCATAATCTTGACTTGCCCGCCTATCAAACGGACGGCTCCGCGGGGATGGATTTAACCGCCGCGATCGATGAGGACCTCATCCTTGTTCCGGGTCGCCGAACCGTTGTTCCCTGCGGCATCATCGTTGCCATTGAACGGGGGTTTGAAGGGCAGGTGCGGCCGCGTTCAGGTTTGGCGCTCAAGCATGGGATCAGCATACCCAATGCGCCCGGCACCATCGATAGCGACTATCGGGGCGAGCTCAAGGTAATATTAATTAACTTTGGAGAAGCCGAATTCCGCATCAGTCGGGCTATGCGCATCGCTCAACTGGTTATCATGCCGGTTGCACGGGCTGTCATTGAGGAGGTAGACGCCGCTGCTAAGCTTTCCGCAACGGACCGGGGCACAGGTGGCTTCGGCAGCACCGGTGTGTAGCGCCTTGGCACAGTGAGCGCTATCGACTGCTGCCGCGGCATGGGGATATCAGTGGGCGTTATGGGTACCGGAAAAATAGCGATGAATGATGGCCCGATACCGGTGGGGGATGTAACCCGTCTCAGGAGCCAGTGCGCGCGATGCAGCGCGCCATAATTGGTGCGCGCTGCCTCTACCGGCCGGACGCGTCGGTGCGTCATAGGTGTACATTCGCACACCGTCTGCGGTATACCCTGCATGACGATGGGCCGGTACCGCGCCGGTTTGTGCTGGCATAAGTTGGCCGCGACCCGTCCGCATACGCATTCCGCTTGTGGCTTGGCCCGCTTTGCCGCTGCGGCTTGGGTGGCCGGTGCTTTTTGTCCTGCCCGTGTGTTGCCCCGCCAACCCTACAGGGGACGTTCCGTAGGTCGGTAGTTTGAAAGCTTCAAGTTGATGGCGGTTAATGGCTAATATTTTTTTCAACTGCTTTTGAAGCTCACTCACGAGGGGGCCGGCATGTCCCTTGCTGCTGGCGGCCAAGTCATGCTTAATATCGCTTAGTGCAACGACCCCCGTCCCGAGTGGTTTCAATTGTTGCAGGTCTTTGCTGAGCTGCGCCGCCGTCCCTTGACTGAGCACCGCGGCCGTACCACTTTTGGCTGTCAGTGCCGCTAGTTTGGCCTGCATACTTCGGGTTGTATTAATATTTTCCTGCAAGCGAGCCGTGGTCATCTGCGTTTCGGCAGCGCCGTGTACGCTGCCGCTCTTCTTCAAGTGGCCGGCCGCTCGCGCGGCATTCCGTTTTGATGTTAATCCCGCTTTGGTTCCGCCTGATTTTGGCTTTGACTCCGCCATGGGCTGCGCTGGGGGCCTGGCCGATGCTGCGGGTTGATGAGATGGTTGGCGCGGCGCCTCATGGAACTTAGCCAGTCCGCGTTCGGCAGTGAGGGGGGCCTTCGGGATGGCTCGCGGATTGACCCCCTTCGGTATGGGCGGCAGGCCGGTGGACAACATAAATCCGCATGCCGCGGCCAAAAATAAAAATAACAGAGCTTTCGCCCATTGACGGCCCAAATCTCGTGGCCGCAGTAATGCCAATGCCCGGATGCTGTCCATCCCTTCGCCGGCGCGCTGATACAGCCTGCATTCAAAGCTCTGCGCTATAGGCGGGGCCGATACAGGGAGGCACTGCATAAGACTCAAGGCGGCCGTGGACGTGGACGGCCAATGCTGCAACGCATCGATTCTCGCCGCGAGATGCAGTGATCGTGGCGGTCGATAAATGGCAACGGTAGCCCCAGCGGTGGCGATAAGCGCTACCCATCCGATGGTGGGGGTCACAAGCGCCGCCACCAGTACTGCCACCCCGGATATAACGGCTGCAGGGTAGCACCGCCGCATTACTCCGGAAATAAGTATGCCTAGGGCAGCACAGATTAAAACCATCGCACCCGCCCACCAGCCCCACCCAACAAACTTTAAATTTATTACCGCGGCTGAGATGATAAACGCGGCTGCCGCCCATACGATGATCTGCGCCAGACGCTCAAATTGGTCGGCAGCGCCCGTCAGCAAGGCCACCCGGCGCCAGCGTTTTTGAAAATAATGGCGCGCCATCTCAACCGATGAGAGTCCTCCGCATTCATCTGCGGTGGGGCGAGTTGGGTCGTTGATGTTCTTCATGCTCATTCAGTTCAAGGAGGCCGGTTCACAAAAACGGCGGCTTATCCACATCCTATCTCTTATTTTAACGCCGCGAGGCCGGAAACCACCATGGAGTTTTTGATTTGGACAGACTCATACGGCCAGGGAACCTCATCACGCCGACTGAGGTGATGATTGCCGCGTTGCTGTGCGGGGCAGAGCAATGCCACACCCAAGAGGCGTTTTTTGACATCTCCGGTGCTTTTGGTTATCACAGGTACATTCAAGACCTTAATTGGGAGTGCCGATATGTCGCTCATACAGAAACTCAAAGGCGAGCTGATTGATATTATTCAGTGGACGGAGCCTGCTGATAACGACATACTCGCGTATCGCTTTCCGCGCTACGATAATGAAATTAAAAATGGAGCCAAGCTCACGGTGCGCGAAGGGCAGGTTGCCGTATTTGTTAATGAAGGCCAACTGGCGGACGTTTACAAGCCCGGCATGTACACGCTGTCCACGGAAAACATGCCTATCCTGTCCACCCTGAAAGGTTGGAAGTATGGCTTTAATTCGCCTTTCCGGGCGGAAGTGTATTTTATTGCCACCCGCCAGTTCACTGATCTCAAATGGGGCACGCCAAACCCCATCATGATGCGTGATCCCGATTTTGGTATTATTCGCCTGCGGGCATTCGGCACCTATGCGATGCACGTCAGTGATCCCACGACCTTCCTTCGGCAACAAGTTGCGACCAATCCAGTTTTTGAGTCGGTGCAAATTTCCGGGCAGATGCGCGATACCATCGTATCACGCTTTACCGATGTGGTTGGGCAATCGCACATACCGGCTTTGGAAATGGCGGGCAACTACGACAAGATCAGCCAGCTTGCTTTGGATAAGATCAAGCCGGATTTGGCCACGCTCGGTGTGGAGTTAACACTTTTTTACGTGGAAAATATATCGCTTCCCCCCGAGGTGGAAAAGGCGATCGACACCCGCTCCTCCATGGGGGCCGTCGGCGATATGAACCAGTACACCCGCTATCAGACGGGAACCGCCATTCCACTGGCCGCATCAAACCCTGGTGGCATGGGGTCGATCGGTGTGGGTATGGGCGCCGGTATGGCAATGGGGAATCAAATGGGAGCCGCCATGGCCACCAACACCAGAACGCCCCCAGCCATCCCGCAGAGCAGTTCGTATTATTTGGCGCTGGCCGGTAAGCAGGTGGGGCCCTTTGAAATCTCCACCCTCCCCGCAAAAGTGGCATCCGGCGACTTGAAGCCTGATACGTTGGTATGGAAAGACGGTATGGCTGGCTGGGCGCCAGCGCAAAGCGTCGATGAACTCAAGGCAATCTTTCCGCCAACGCCACCGCCGATTCCGTCCTGATTTCAAATCGGCAATCCATCTGCCGGGTGGATTTATTCGTCATCGGCGTACATATGTCAACGCATGTTCGTCAATGTGGCCTGTGGCCGTGCTGTGCCCAATTGCCGACCGCAATTGACACGGGTGTTGCGTTTTTTTGCTATGATGGAACCAATGCGATCAGATACCGATGCTGATCGCCGTTTTGTTTTGGAGGCCCCATGACGTCCACTCGTCTCCCCTCACGCCGTGATGGCGAAGCGATTGATTCGCAGCGTAAGGCCCTTGAAATCAATATCGATCCGCGGCGCTACGGCACGTTTGCTGAAATTGGCGCCGGGCAGGAAGTTGTACGATGGTTTTTCCGCGTAGGTGGAGCATCGGGTACCATCGCCAAAAGCATCAGCGCCTACGATATGTCCGTAAGTGATGCCATTTACGGCCATTGTGATCGCTATGTATCGCGCCCCCGCCTGGAGGCAATGTTAAAATATGAACAAAAACTTAATATCGACCGCCTGAATGAAGCACGCGGGGACACGACGGCATTTTTTGCTTTCGCCAACACCGTTGCCGCCAAAGGCTTCAAAAGCACCTCGCAATGCCACGGATGGATGGGGGTTAAATTTCAGGCGCATCCGCGCGACCAGGATTCGCAGATCATTCTTCACGTCCGCCTGTTGGACCGTGAAGCTGCTCAGCAGCAGGAAGCCCTTGGCATTGTGGGTGTTAATTTGCTCTACGGCGCTTTTTTTTACCATTACGACCCGGAACTGCTGCTGCGGTCTTTGATGGATGGCGTGTCGGCGGCCCGCATCGAAATTGATATGGTCGAATTTTCCGGAATTGAATTCCGGCATGTCGATAACCGAATCATGAGCCTGCGGCTGGTCGAGCTTGGCCTGTCGCCGGCGGCCATGTTCGGCCCCAAGGGCGAAGTGCTCCAGCCGTCGGAGGTGCTGCATAAAAAACCTGTTCTGGTTGAACGCGGCAGTTTTCGGCCTGTCACGCATGTGAATCTGGACATGATGCGCTGCGCCCGCGAACATTTCATGGCATCGCCTGATTCCGCCGGTGAAGAACCGGTCGAATTGATGGAGATCACCATGCGCAATCTCAAAGCTGCTGGTGATATTGATTTACGCGACTTCCTCGCCCGCGCCGACGTGATCGGCGCCTGCGGCATGCCTGTCATCATTAGCGATTATTTTGAATTTTATCGCTTGGCTGGTTACCTCTCGGAATTTACAAGAAAGCGCGTTGGCCTGCTGATGGGTATTCCAACCCTGATCGATCTTTTCGATGTCACCTACTACGCCGATCTCGATGGCGGCATTCTGGAATCCTTCGGCCGCCTTTTCAAGAACGATCATCGCCTGTACGTCTATCCCTTGAAACGCGATGCCGACAGCCAACTGGTCAATGTCAGTAATGTTGAATTAACGCCAGATTTAAGCTGCCTGTACCGCTATCTCATCGAAAGCGGAGCGATCATACAGTTGGATAATTACAACCCGGATTATCTGTCGATTTTTTCGCGCGACGTATTGGAAAAGATTAAAAAGAGTGACGATTCATGGCGGCAAATGGTTCCTGAGCCGGTGGCTGCACTCATCAGCAAACGCGGCCTCTTCGGGCATCCTTCCAAACGAGGTGCCGAGGTTTCATAACGCTCTTAGCCGCGAATCCATGAGCCGGTCCAAGCTCGGCGCACAGAAGTCTGTTTAAGTAATAACAGGGCTGCTACTGCTTCGGACGGACTCCTAAGTGCTATGTCACGCCTACCAATTAGGATTGATTGGCCGCAAGCGCCCCAACTGCAAGGAGCCAGCGGCGAAAACCGGGTCGTGTACCCATTGAGCTGA
>DZDI01000197.1 GCA_022730455.1 Phycisphaera mikurensis
CGGGAATCGACATACCCTGGCCCTGAACATTGTTGGTGATGAGTTGCCCGTTGCTAACCGTGGCTCCGCCGGTAAGCGTTCCTGCCGTAGCCGAGGATGCTGCAGCGCCAGAGTCAGGCACGGCTCCCCCGGATATAGCGCTGTTACTGAAATTCCATTCATGCAACGGAGCCGGGCTTGCTGATGGCGTTGGTGCGGTTGCCACATACCCGGTTGGGCCAGCGGCAAAGCCCGCCTGAATCTGCGATTGTGAAAGCGCGGAATTATAAATACGAAAATCATAGGTCTTGCCTGCGGTTCCGCCATCGGCGATAAACGGATCAAACCCGATCCCACCGCCTGCGCCAGAGTAAATTGCACTGGCAACATCGTTCATTGAGAATCCGGTCTGCGTAACAGTTTTCGCGAGGTTACCATTGACGTAAAAATTAACGTTGGTTCCGTCGTATGTTGCAGCCATCAAATCAATCGGCCCGTAGGGGTAATTATCCCCGTTACCTGTACTAGCGGTGTTAGGGGTGGCGGCTGAATCGGACTGGGTGACGAAACCGTTGTTATTATTTCCGAAGCTGGAATAAGCCGCAGTCCATGATGTCGAGTTGTTCCCCCAGCCCCAAAACGAATCGTAACCATTGCCGGACTTGCCATTTAGCGGCGAAACTGACACGAAATCCTCAATCGTATAAGTTGAGCCCAACCCGGTGAGCACGGAACTCGGAATATACATTCCAGAGCCGGTTGCGTTCGTGGATTCAAGGTAGCCGCCGGAACTCCCATTATTGATGACGTCAGCACTTGAGATCGTTCCGGCATAAGCTGCCGAGCCTTCGGAACCGGTATCCGCAATGGAGGTTGCACCGTTCGCCGCGGTTGTGAAAACCCACTGGTGAACAGGCGACGGCGTGGTCGCGATAGCGAAGGATGGAATGCCGGCGATCATGGCCACTGCTCCGGCGGACGCCAACCAAGTGGATGATGATTTGAACGTGAACATAAACGACTCCTATCTCCCGACGGGAGAAAAAGAACTTTCTGTCTACCGGACAGAAAACGGAGGCGGAATAACAAGATATCCGCCCAATTAAATGCCAGCTTCGATCGCCAACGGTGAACACTCCGCTCAATCCGCCAAAGAACAATGGCATCCGTGCGATTCGATTAACTTCCTAAACTATGCTTACTATATACCATCATAAACCACAAGTCAAGTGGCCTGAAATTTCGTTTCCGACGATTTTGGCGTCTCCGGTTGTGAAGACTACACAACGGAGAGTTATGTATGCTCGCGCATACATCAAACAATGCTTGATGTTTAACATGCCGGGGCGGTTGTCAAAAAACTTCTTTCTCTTTTTTTCCCCTTTCGGCACGCCAGCCCGGAATCCCTGCAACAGCGCCGTGCCAGATGAGAAACAATATCCTGACAAGGAGACCCCATTTGCGCCCGCCATAAAAAATTCGGGCATTTGACGCAAAGCCCCTACAGAGATAAAATCATACGATGCTGGCCTTCCATGGCGATTACTCCCAATCGGAAACATCACAACCACTCCTTACGCGCGACTTCTTAAAATACCAACCCGCCCCGACGCACCATACATATGGGGCACCCAAGGGTGAAGAACCAGAACAACATGCTCTCACGGCACCATCGATGGACAACGACGTGAACCGTCACGGCACCAAGGGCACACCTTTAATTAAACTATGCTTAGTATATAGCAAGGTGTCACGTGTGTCAAGGCCTAAATTTATTTTTTCAACGCGAAGAGTTTGGACTGCTGAAAAAATCCATGGTCGATGCGTGCTATTCTTCGTTGCAGCGACTGAAACCAGCCGAATCGCGCGATGACTCTCGCCGTCAACCGACCGCACAACCGAAGTTTAGCGATCGCGATGCAGAAATTTTTTCCCGGCCAAGCGGAGCCGTCCGCACATAATGCGTTTGGCGTGCACCGGTGCTCATACATCCACGGTTTTGCCACACGATCAAAATTAACCTGGCTGAATCATAAGATCGCTCGCACCATGGTAGCCGCATTTCCTTCGCGCGCCGCAGACAAGCGCTGGCTCGCCGTTCCGAACCATGGCGGCCGGCACGTCACCGCATTATTATCGTGAAAATGTTTTGTTCGTGGATTGCCAACTAAGATGACGTTTGCCAAGAACAGTAAACGGAGCGCCGATTTCGCCAGACGAGCAACCGTGGCGACCAGCAGTCAACGGCGCCCAGGCCGGCCACGACTGGTCAAGCAGGTTAATCAACGCCAAGTTTTTGATGCCGTGCTGGAATTAGGATCCGTGTCGCGGGCGCACCTAACGCGGCTTACCGGGATTAGCATGCCTACGGCATCCAAGACCGTCGCGCGGCTCCTGAAGTTGGGGCTTATCGAGGAATGCGGCATCGTTGCACCGGATGGCAAGGGCCGCCCCAGCCGCGTGTATCGCACGGCTCGCGGCAAATCACAGGTCATTGGTATCGCCATCGAACCCCACCGCTGTCGAGTGGTGCGAGCAGGGATTGACGGGCAGTACGACGCGTCCGCCGTCATTTCATTCCCCACTCCCTCCACCTATAGCAACCTGATTGATAAAACGGTTGCCGCAACGCAGGCGTTTATGACGGGGCAGGCCAAAACGCTACGAATTGGAATCAGCGTGCCGGGAAATGTGGACGCTGCGGCGCGACTGTGCCTCATGGCCCCAAACCTCCACATCCTCGACGGACGAAGGCCGGGGTTTGATATTCAAAATGCCCTGGGCATCGAGACAGACATCGTTCACGAAACGCTCGCCACGTGCTTGGCGGAACGAAGCCATGGGGACGCCCGCGGAGTGCTGAATTTCGTCATGATAGGCACCTATGAAGGGTTCGGCATGTCTGCAATTGTAAACGGAGAGCTGTTGACCGGATCACATGGCTTGGCTGGCGAGCTGGGGCACACCATTGTGCAGGCCGACGGAGAGCTTTGCGGCTGCGGTAACCGTGGCTGCCTCGAAACGCTCGCTACGGACCTGGCATTCACGCGACTGGTTAACCGAACTGCCGGGGTCACATTAAACATTTCTGAGATTTGTGACGCGGTCCGCAATAAAAGACTGGATGCGACTGCCGAGCTCCATACCACGCTGGACTATCTGGCCACGGGCATCGCGGCAGCAATTAATATTTTTGATCCGGAGATTGTGGCGTTGTGTTCGAAAATGTTGGACGTTACACCGGGTGCATTCGCCCATCTGAAGGTGAGAATAATCGCCAAGGCGCTGCGTCCCATGGCGCAGCGCTGCCACGTAATCAGAGTAGAAGGTGACACCTTGCACGGTGCCGTGGCGGCGGCAATTCATCATATCGTTGAATCCTTAGGGCCTCGAATGAATTGGGGTGGGTGAGCAATCGTATCGCACCGACAATATTTATTCTGGCCCGACATCGATGCGCATCGGTGACCGATCTTTCGTCCGACACGCAACGGCGAAATATTATTTATACCTCATGCGGCCAATAGCTGCACTTTATCGAACATTTGAAAATTGAGT
>DZDI01000198.1 GCA_022730455.1 Phycisphaera mikurensis
GGCGACCGGCAAAATCAGCGGCAGTTTTTCCAGCTTACTGTCGGCAACCAGCTTCCCGAGGGCATCGCGGACCGCCAGGGCGGCACCGGTAATCGAGGCGGTTCGAGTTCCGCCATCGGCATTGATAACATCGCAGTCAACCCGCAGGGTGCGCTCACCGATGCTGGTTAAATCAACCATCATCCGCAGGCTCCTGCCGATGAGCCGCTGAATCTCCATGGTTCGCCCCGACTGCCCCTGGGTTTCCCGGCGATAGCGGCTGTTGGTGGCACAGGGCAGAAGACCGTATTCGGCGGTGATCCAGCCTTGTCCGCTGCCCTGGAGAAAAGGTGGGACCTTGTCCTCAATGGAGACACCGCACAGCACATGGGTATTGCCCATGCGGATCAGTACCGAGGCATCGGCCTGGTATTGCACGCCCCGTTCAAGGGACACCGGCCGCAGTTCCTCCGGCCGTCTGTTATTGCTTCTCATGATTTTTCACTCATCACTCCATTTGGAGAAAGTACAGCGCAAGACGTCTTGCCTTAGCGGGGAAAAAATCGCTTAACTGGGCGCATAGGACCGGGCAGGGTATCAAGACTAAGCGGACCGATGCAACGTCTCCGTTTTCATCTACTTTTCTTCTGGCTGCAACCATTTTTTTCCGTGACCTGTGGGGTCATGGGGTATATCATCCGGGCGATAGTCTTTAAAATCAAAACTCCAACCGATCCAATTATTAACCGCTCAGCAAAAACATTCATTCCCCCACACCCATGTATACACTCTTTACTTACGGCTCACTGATGTGCAGTGATATCATGTCCAAGGTTGCCGGCTGTCAAAGCGATTCCCTGACGGCAACGCTGAAAGATTTCCAACGCTCAGCCATCCATGGTGAAAAATATCCCGGCATCTTCCGCCAAGCTAATGGAAGTGTTGAAGGCGTTCTCTATCTGCATCTGCCCGAGGAAGCGATGCTCCGACTTGACCAGTTCGAAGGCGAGCAGTATAGCCGAGAGGAAGTTCCGGTCATAACACAACAAGGGTCCTGCCGGGCCATGACCTATATTATCAAACCGCAGTATCGCCATCTGTTAACCGGCGAGCCCTGGAGCTTCGAAGATTTTCTCGCCACAGGAAAGGCTGAATTTCTTAATCATTACCAGGGATTTCAAAAAATATAACGGTAGCTGTTAAAATTTCTGAATATTTTTTGAACCTTGTTGGGCCAAGGTGAGACTCATGTTTAAGGAGTTGTTCGTAAGTATAAAATCATTGACAGTGATATTTGCGGAGAAAAAATTATCCGTTCCGAAACGTGACACCATGCTTTTTACGTTTATCGTCTCATTTATACGAAGCACTTCGATTTGAGTTTGATGACGAATTTACCTGACTCCTATCCGCCTCATCTCGCAAGTGCTCTGTGATGAGAGAAATATTTTGCAAGTCAGGGAGAAGATAAGATAGAATGGGGTAAGAGTCATTCGGCAAAAGCGGCAAAGCCTGTGTTTGCTGCTTGCGACAATCACTATTTGCTTAATTGTTGCGACATGTTAGCATGAAAAGAGACTTTGAGATAGAACCCGAATATGCCGGCATTGCCCGGGAGACGAGGGACCTTTGGCGAGACAATCTTTGCAGAGTATCAAATACGTCTCGCATACTGTGCAAATCATATGGGAGGTGACCAATGAAAAGACCGCTGTTTATAGCTTTAGGGATTTTATTGCTGAGCTCATCGCAGGGACTGGCAGCATCAAAAGTTGACGGGGTGGTGCTGAACGACGCCAAGATTGAACAGGCGGCGAACGTGGCAATCGGTGAGAATAACAAGGCTACCGTTGGCACACTCGGTTTGAAGAATAGTGAGGTCAAAGGGGTTTTAGTTAACAAGGCCGAGGTCAAGCAGGCGGCGAACGTGGCGATCGGTGAGAAAAATACCGCTAATATGGGTTCGCTCCAGGCGGAAGGCTCAAAAATTAAGGGAGCAGTCATCAACTCCGCCAAGGTGGAGCAGGCCGCAAACGTGGCCATCGGCAAAGACAACACTGCCAATATGGCCTCCACCCAAATCAAGGATTCGGATATCAAGGGGGCCGTCATCAACACCGGCACGGTCAAGCAGGCGGCGAACGTGGCTATCGGTGAAAACAACAGCGCCAATATGGCCTCCACCCAGCTGAAAGGAAGTGACATCAAGGGTGCCGTCATCAATGTAGGGAAGGTTGAACAGGCTGCCAACGTGGCGATCGGCAAGGACTCCACGGCAAATATGAGTTCCACCCAGCTGACGGACACCAAGGTAAAGGGTGCAATTGTTAACGTCGGTACCACCAAGCAGGCCGCCAATGTGGCCATCGGCGAAAAGGCAACGGCGAATATGGGTTCTACCCAGCTGAAAGGCAGCGATGTCAAGGGTGCGGTAGTCAATGTCGGTACGACGAAACAGGCGGCCAATGTGGCCATCGGCAAGGATGTCACGGCAAATATGGGTTCAACCCAGTTGACCGACTCCAAGGTGCAGGGCGCAGTCGTCAATGTCGGCACGACGAAGCAGGCAGCTAATGTGGCCATCGGCGAAAAAGCAACGGCGAACATGGGTTCCACCCAAATGAAGGGCAGCGACGTGAAAGGTGCCGTGATCAACGTCGGCACGACTAACCAGGCTGCAAACGTGGCCATCGGCAAGGATGTAACCGCCAATATGGGTTCCACCCAGTTGACCGACTCCAAGGTACAGGGCGCAGTCATCAATGTCGGCACGACGAAGCAGGCAGCCAATGTGGCCATCGGCGAAAAAGCGACGGCAAACATGGGTTCCACCCAAATGAAGGGCAGCGACGTCAAGGGTGCCGTGGTCAACGTCGGCACGACCAACCAGGCTGCAAACGTGGCGATCGGCAAGGATGTAACCGCCAATATGGGCTCTACCCAGCTGACCGACTCCAAGGTACAGGGTGCGGTTATTAACGTCGGCACCACCAACCAGGCCGCGAATGTGGCCATCGGCGAAAAAGCGACAGCAAATATGGGCTCGACCCAGCTCAAGGGCAGCGATGTCAAGGGCGCGGTATTAAATGTCGGCACCACCAACCAGGCTGCAAACGTGGCAATCGGCAAGGATGTAACCGCCAATATGGGCTCTACCCAGCTGACCGACTCCAAGGTACAGGGTGCGGTGGTGAACGTCGGCACCTCGGTTCAGGCAGCAAACGTCGCCATAGGTGACAAAACCACGGCGAACATGGGTTCCATCCAAATGAAAGGCAGTGAGGTCAAGGGTGCGGCGGTGAACATCGGTACCTCCGTGCAGGCCGCTAACGTCGCGATCGGCAAGGATACTACCGCCAATATGGGCTCGACCCAGCTGACCGACTCCAAGGTACAGGGCGCAGCGGTGAACGTCGGCACCTCGGTTCAGGCGGCTAACGTCGCCATAGGTGACAAAACGACGGCGAACATGGGTTCCATCCAAATGAAAGGCAGTGAGGTCAAGGGTGCGGCGG
>DZDI01000199.1 GCA_022730455.1 Phycisphaera mikurensis
TAGCCCACCGTCAATCCTAATTTGTAGGCGTGACAAAGCACTAGACCAACTGCACCGTCGCGAGCAGTTTATTATCAACGGATGATTGACCGACAAACAGACTCATCTCACCGGGCGGCGAAACGAAATCCCGCCGCGATTCATCCCAGTAATACAATGCCTGCTGTGTGCGTGGTAACTCAAACTGCACGGCCACTTTCTTGCCTGCACGAATACGCACTTTTGTGAAGGCCACAAGTTGTTTTTTCGGGCGTTTGATACCGGTAACATGCGGCGGCGTTATGTAGCACTGCACAATTTCGTCGCCGTCCATCGCACCGGTATTTTCAACTTCGACAGATATTGTGAGAGGCCGTTTGGCGGTCAGTCGCCGAGCACTCAGCTTCAGGTTGCTGTATTGGTAGCGGGTGTAACTCAATCCATATCCAAAAGGGTAAAGCACATCCCAGTTGAAGTACATATAGGTGCGATTGGTAATATTGAAATCGTGAAAGAGCGGCAGTTCACCGGTATCTCGATACCATGTTAAGGCGGTCTTCCCAGATGGATTATAATGACCAAACAATACATCAGCGATGGCCGTGCCCTGGGATTGACCTGCAAAAATGGAGCCGACAATAGCCGGAAGGTGATCATTTTCCCAATTGACGGCCACAGGGCAGTTGGACGAGATAACGAGGATCGTCTTCGGGTTAGCGGCAAAAACCGCCTTGGCCAGATCGTGCTGTGCCCCGGGAAGATGGATGTAATCTCGATCGCGTGACTCAGCGTCAACCGTTTGGTCGGCTCCAAGCACCAGCACGGCAACATCCGCTTCTTTGGCAGCCTTGACGGCCGCCGCAATTTTGATCTCATCGGCGGGGCCGAGAATGGAACATCCTTCTTCAAATGCGACGGTGACCGGTGCCTGCGGATGCGGCTTTCCATGCACAACAGGCGTAAATTCAAGCCACTCAATATTCAACAGCGACCCGCTGCCACCGCTGAATGTCAGAAACAGTTTGTGTTTACCCTGTCTGGCTAGTATGCTGCTGTGCAAGGTCGTCCAATGTTGCCAGCCGCCAGTATTCTGCACGTCAAATGACGCAATGGCCGGACCGTGACGAGAATCAACATGAACCTTTATGTTTCCGCCATTTGAAGCGCTTGCGACACGAATGAGCAAGCCGGTCTTGCCGGTAATATCCACGGGTTTAAGTTCGATCCAGGCGCCATTGTTAATCCAGCCGACGTTAAGCCCTCCTTCGCTGCATGATTGTGACATTACACCGGGCGATGCCGCAACAAAAAACGAAGGGCGAATCTCTGGCCCTCTTCCAATTTTAACACCCATGGCATTCGCGATGCCCAGAAGAGGCGATATGCGGGTGGCCGGGGTACCGCTGTAACCTCCAAGGTGCGCGTCAAACGCCAATGGCCCGATGACTGCAATATGCTTGACATGGTCCTTATCGAGCGGCAGTATTCCATCGTTTTTCAGAAGCACGATGGACTGCCTTGCGGCCTCCAACGCCAAGGCCTGATGGGCAGGTGATGCCACGACATCGAACCCGATTTTGCTATACGGGCAATCCTGAGGTGGATCGAATTCGCCAAAAAGAAATCTGCCGGTCAACACACGGGCGACGGCGCGGTCAATCGTTTCAAGCGAAACCAATCCATCGGCCAGCGCGCGAGCGGTATAGTCCGAATAAGTCGTGCCGCAATTAGAATCGCACCCTGCGTTGAGTGCTAAGGCGGCCGCTTGATGAAATGTCGGTACGTAATGATGCGTTCCACAGATGCACCACACAGCATCACAATCGGATACGACGTAACCACGGAAGCCCCACCGGTGGCGTAATATATCGGTAAGCAAGGTTCGGTTGCATGTATTAGGAATACCGTTGACAGCATTGTATGACGACATGAGTGTGAAGCATTTACCATCGCGCACACCGGCCTCGAAGGGACGGGTGTAATATTCCCAAAAGCTGCGAGGATCAACGGTTTCAGAAACATAGTAGCGATCATCATCGGTGCCGTTGCAAATATAGTGCTTCAGACAGGCGGTCATTTTTAAATATTTTTCACTTGGGCCCTGGATGCCACGAACGACTTGTACGGCCAAAGTGGAAACAAGCAACGGGTCTTCGCCTAGCGTCTCTTCAATGCGTCCCCACCGCGGATCGCGCGCCATATTCAACGTCTGAGGAGAATAATACGCCAATCCCTTATTGTTTTTTTTGTTATAGCCGCGAGCCTCATCAGAAACGGCGGTGTAAATCTGATACTGCAGACTCGGATTCCATGCGCTGGCCAGAGCCAGCGGCAGTGGAAATGATGTGACAGGTGGCCCCGCAATGACACCGTGGAGGGCTTCACCAGAATAATAGTTGTAGGCGGGAAGCCCCAACCGCGGTATGCCCGGTGCGTTATTGCCCAACTGACTGATCTTTTCCGCGACGGTCATCCTGGCTACCAACGCCGCTGCCCGTCGCCGGGCATCCTCAATGGCTTTGGCAGATATGCCGTAGTCGGGCCCTCGCTCCTCCGCCCACTGTGTTAATGCGCGTTTATTAATTTTGCGTTGGGTTTTTCGAACCAGCACCGCCGCCGCACCCGCCGCCAGCACGGACCTGCGTGTGATCCCCTGCTGGGACTGATGAGTGAAGTTATTTTCTGTTAACGGGTTCGGCGTTGGCTTGGGTAACTCAGACGAGTTCGATCTATTTATCACTTAGGGCCCCTAAAAACCTGTGGCGCTAAAACATTACGCCGCAGAGGAGGCCAACGCGTTAGATTGTGCCCTATTGCATCGCACCTGAAACATGTCTAATAACGCGGCAGACTCGGATCAACCCAGACACTCCAACCATCGATTCCGGCCGCCATCGATTTGGCGTGCCGAAATCCTTGCTGCCGCAGCCACTGGACAGCACGCAGTGAACGCATACCATGATGACAGTGTATGACTATTGCTATCTCCGGGTTCGGGTCGAGTTCACCAATACGAGAGGCAAGTTCTGCGAGTGGGATTAGGACAGCACCGGCAATGCGCACCGCCTCCCACTCAGCGGGTGTTCGCACATCAACAAGCACCAAATTGCCACTGTCAAGGAGTCGCTTCACCTCGGATGGATGTATCTCCCAGTCCATGTTAATGGGTAGCGACTGCGTATTTTCGTTCGCTCCAAGTTTTTTATTGTGATCCGTTCGTTCCGTCACGTAATATCAATCCTCATTGGTATCCTATAGGAGTCTGTCCAAGACTTAAAGGTTAATCGATGTATGTTTTTTTACCAATGCCCCTGACGCCGACGCTAGTGCTCTGTCACGCCTACAAATTAGGATTGACGGTGGGCTAGGGGATTGTGGGCGCGAAGCGAGGAGGATTGTGTGTGGGGACATACATTGACGACGAGCGACAAAGCCCACGGCCTCTTGGCCCCCGCCCCGCAGGGTTGGCCGCAAGCGCCCCACCTGCGGCGTCGCATC
>DZDI01000061.1 GCA_022730455.1 Phycisphaera mikurensis
AATCATTGCCTGTGAATCATCAACAATATCAGCAGGTGGGGCCACCCGACCAGTACTGCCCATCGCTATCAAAGCCAGGGCATCATGATCAGCAAAAGGACAAGCTGGCCGCAGCATAGCACTGCAACGCTCCGTTGCAACGATTCAACACAATAAAATGTATATTTAACAATTAGATACAAAATTAAATTGTTGCAGTGATTTTTAGAGGTTTTATAAAAACCATATTTTACATGCGCTTATTATTTGGCACAGTTTCTGCTAATAGACAGGCAAACACTTTGGGCGTTGCTTAAGCTCATAAAAACCTGCAAGGAACCTGTCTATGAAAACAAACACCTGGCGTTGTGCATTAGTTTGCGGCCCTCTCCTTTTGGGCATGGGTTTAGGCACGGCCCTGGCGGCCGCGCCGAGCCTCGTGACAGTGCAAACGGCTCCCGGCATTGGTCCCGTGCTGGGGGGCCGGGTCATCCCGGCGTTTACGGTTACCCTGCGTGCCCAGTTGCCTGGCCGGGTCAAATTTGTGGCGGGTGAAGCCGGAATGCCCATTGCACCGGGTCAGCCTTTGGTGGCTTTGGATGACGATCAGCTGCTTGCCCAGAAAGCCCAGGCTATTGCTGCCTATCAGGCCGATGAAGTCGCCCTGCACAACGGTTATTCCCAGTACGGATACCAGCTTTACAGTTATGATCCCCCCTCTTTCATGAACCCCTTTACCTGGATGGGCCAAGGCTTCAAGGCCATGATGGGCAACAGCCAAAACCCCTGGGCCACCTATCAATCCAATCTGGAAAATCGGAAAGCTACCGCCCTCAAGGCGCAAACCCAGCTGGAGGCTTCAGCCTGGAGAATCCGTCAGATTGAGGCCGAGATGAACAACTCGGTTTCCATCGCCCCCTTTCAGGGCGTAGTCCTCGCAAAAGAGGTTAATCCGGGGGATATTGTGCAGCCCGGTCAGCCGCTCATGGTACTGGGCAGTGGTGGACCCAAGCAATTACTGGTCAAGGTGCCGGAAAGCCTGGCGACCCATCTGAATCCCGGACAATCCCTGCCGGTCCACCTGGGAGATAACGCAGGCATGGTGAGCGGCAGAGTCGTTCATGTCGCCCCCCAGGCCAATCCCCAAACCCATACGGTGGCCGTCAAGGTCAGCCTGCCTCGCGATGCCGCCATCCGCGTTGGGGCGTATGCGACCATCAGCCTGCCCAGCTACGGCCGCTCTGCCCAGAATGAACCAGCCATTCCTCGTAGCGCCCTCATTCCGGGGACTTCTTTGCCCTCGGTGCTGGTGGATCATCAGGGAGTGACTGAAATGCATGTGCTGCGTCTGGGTGGACCCTTGCCGGATGGGCAGATTCAGGTGCTGGCCGGACTGCGCGTGGGCCAGATCATCGTCAATGACCCCCCCGTCGGAATCGGGTCCGGCTATCAGCTCCAGACCAGCGCGTCTTCCGGGGAGTAAGCACCATGCATAACGGTTGCCAAACCCCTGAGCCGGAAACCCCGGAAACCAAACCCTCGCGCAGTCTGGGATTGGCAGGTTCTATCGCGAAGATTTTTGTCAGTTCGCCGCTGGCACCCCTGCTCCTGATTGTGCTGCTCGCGGCGGGCATTCTTGGCCTGATTTCCACGCCCAGAGCTTCCAACCCGCAAATATCCGTACCCATGATTGATATTTTTGTGGGTTACCCAGGTCACTCTCCTGCCGAAGTATCGCGCATGGTCAGTGATCCTCTGGAACGGATGATGAGCGAGCTGCCCGGCGTGCGCCACGTTTATTCGGTGTCGAATCGCGGTGAATCCATGGTTACTGTGCGCTTTCAGGTGGGCAGACGGATGGGCCCCTCCCTGGTGGAGGTCTACAACAAACTCGCCGCCAACATGAATCGGATTCCGCCGGGAGCCAGTCATCCTCTGGTCCGTGCCAAGGGCATCAACAGCGTCCCCTTCATGACGTTTACGCTCTGGTCCCGGGAGGTCGGTCCCGCCACCCTCAACGAAATTGCCCGCACCGCGTTGCAGCATCTCAAGCAGGTTCCCCAGACCGGGGAGAGTTTTATTGTCCACGGTCCTCAGGAAACACTGACCGTCGATATTCATCCGGGCCGTCTGGCCGCTTATGGCATCACCCCGCAGCAGGTCGCGCAAACGATCAAGGCTTCCAATGCCCAGACGGAAACCGGGCGGACCGATGTGCAAAACATGCAGATGCGCGTTGTCACCGGACAGTTTCTGCGCACGCCGGCAGAAGTCCGCAATTTGGTGGTCGGGGTGTATGAAGGGGAACCTGTGTATCTGTTTCAGGTGGCGCAGGTCCGGCTCGGACCCAGCGATCCTCACAGTCTGGTAACTTATTACCAGAAGGCCAGCAAAAATCAGCCCGAAGTGGATGGCGCTCCGGCGGTCACCATTGCCCTGGCCAAAATTGCCGGCAGCAACGGCGTGACGGTCGCCCGGGCCCTCATCCAGAAAATGCACAGCCTGGAAGGGACGGTCATTCCCGGTAATGTGCATGTCAGCATCACCCGCGATAACGGCAAAAAAGCCAATGCCAAGGTCGATTCCCTGCTCTTCAAGCTTTTTGTGGTCACGGCAGCCGTCACCCTGCTGATGCTGCTGGCCCTGGGTTGGCGGGCGGCGGCTGTCGTCGTCATCACCATCCCGCTGATTTTGCTGATTACCGTATTCTCGGCCTGGTTATTGGGAATCACCATCAATCGGGTCAGCCTGTTCGGGTTGATTTTCTCCATCGGCATTCTCGTCGACGACTCCATCGTGATTGTCGAGAACGTGTATCGCCGCTGGCTGCAGGAAGGGACGACGTCCACCGAAACCCTCATTGATGCGGTGCGTGAAGTAGGTAATCCCACCATTCTGGCGACTTTTACGGTCATTGCCGCCTTGCTGCCGATGGGCTTTGTGGGTGGGATGATGGGTCCTTACATGGCGCCCATCCCGGTATTGGGTTCTATAGCCATGCTCTTTTCCCTGTTCACCGCCTTTGCTTTGGTGCCTTGGTTGATGCTGCGTTTCAAACCCAGCCTGAAATCTCTGGAACGCATGCACAAAAGCGAACACCGACAGGCTACATGGTTGCGCAAATTTTTCCGGAACACCCTGATTCCCCTGATTCGCCGCAAATTTTATGGTCGCCTGTTTCTGGGTGGGATTGTGGTCGCGTTTTTCGCCAGTCTGGCGCTGTTTCTGGTCGAGTGGGTGCCTTTCACCATGCTGCCCCATGGTAATTCCAGTGCCTTTAACGTCGTCATCAACCTGCCGGCAGGTACCGCCATGCCGGTGACTGCCAATGTGACTGCCGAGGTGGTACAGAGTTTACAAGGGATGAAGGATGTCCAGGCGCTGCAAAGTTATGTGGGCACGCCGGAACCTTATGATTTCAATGGCATGGTGCGGCATTACTACCTGCGCAACCAGCCCTGGCAGGCCATGATTCATGTGCAGTTGCTGGATAAAGCCGAACGCAGCGCCTCCAGTTCCGAACTTGCTGTTGTCGCGCGGCGGCTGATTACGCCCATCGCGGCGCAACACCAGGCCCATATTGTCGTCGTGCAAAGTCCACCGGGGCCACCGGTTTTGGCGCCGGTGGTGGCCGAAGTTTATGGCCCTTCGGCAGCGATCCGCGCTGCGGTCACCCGGCAGGTGACAGCCGAATTTGCCCGGGCCAAAAACCTCACTGAGGTGGATAACACCCTGGAAGCGCCCCATGACTACTGGCACTTTCATCTGAATGCCATCAAGGCCGGTATGGCCGGGGTACGGCCCAGCGCCCTCAACGAAACCCTGGCGATGACCCTTGGTGGCTACAAGCTGGGTAACTTTACGCCCTACGGTCAGAATCTTGCGGTACCCGCCGTGCTACAGGCCCCTCTGGCCCTGCGCAGTAATGTCTATAGTCTGGCGGCACTTCCCGTACCCTCCGTCAGTTATGGCGCCGTACCTCTTTATACGCTGGGGCATTTTGATCGCGAGAGAGCGGAACAACCCATCTACCAGCAGGATCTCAAACCCGTTGAATATGTGACGGCAGGCAGCAGGGGACGTCTGGACGCCCCGCTGTACGGCATGCTGGAAGTCGAAAATGCCCTGTCCGCTTATCTGACCCCCGATGGACACCCGCTGGGCATCGACTGGATCAGCGTTCCTAGCGGTAATCATGCCACGATCAAGTGGGGCGGTGCCTGGACCGTGACCTACAAGACCTTCCGGGATATGGGCATTGCCTTTGCCGTGGCTATTGTCCTCATCTACATGCTGGTGGTCTGGGAATTCGGAAATTTTGTCATCCCCGCCATTATCATGGTGCCCATTCCCCTGACCCTGATCGGGATTTTACCCGGTCACTGGCTGTTTGGTGCGAGCTTTACGGCCACCTCCATGATCGGTTTCATTGCTCTGGCCGGCATCATCGTGCGCAATTCCATTCTGCTGGTGGATTACTCCCAGCAAAGAGTAGCCGAAGGCATGCCGGTCATGGATGCCCTGATTGAAGCGTGCGCGACCCGTACCCGGCCCATTGTGATTACGGCACTGGCGCTCATGCTCGGTTCCGCAGAAATCATCACCTCCCCGATTTTCCGGGGGATGGGTATTTCCCTGCTCTTCGGGGTCATGATTTCGACCATCCTTACCCTGCTGGTCATCCCTTTGGGCTGTGTCAGCGGTCGTGCGGCTTTCTGCCCGGCGGGGATGGATCTGGGTGACAAGCAGCCGAACAATCCACCCCCCTTCCCGTTTGCGCCCGCCAGCATGCAGGTCTCCCTGTCTCCCCGGGATAGTCTGGCACGAAGCGATATTCAATCTGCAGCACTGGTTCAGGATACGCCACCCAAAGATGCTGGTCCCCTGACCATGACCCTGGAAATGATCGGACAGGATATTCGCGCCTTTTTCCGGGCCATTACCAAAATCCTGCTGGCTTTGCTCGGACAACTCTGGGCCTGGCTGATGAAGCGCCCGGCCGCCCACAACAAGCCTGAAGCGCCGGGTCCGCAGTCGCCTTCAGGGCCCATAAGCCCCCCTCAGGGGCCGGATGGATCATCGCAAGGGCCAGCAAATCCCCACGCTTCAACTTCGGAAAGTGCCAGCGGATCGGCCAACAGTCCGGTCAGCAGGCAGAGCAACCCCGCCGCAACCACAACCGCTGAAACACCTGCGCAACCTTCACCCCGCGCCAAAGCGCGTGGCATTCATTTACGGTCATCCGGTTCCAAACCGAAAAAGGAGGATTAATCCCATGACAAGCCCCACAACCCTTTCCCCCCGTAGCCACAAGCGCCTGTTCTGGCTGGGGGTAGCGGTCTGTACGGCACTGGGCATGCAAGCCCAGGCCCTGGCGTCCGTGGACACGCCCTACTCCAGCCCATATTCGGGAATGCCAGGCCCTGGCATGGCCAATAGCGCAACGTCTTCCGGCTGGTCGGAGACCCGTCCAGATCAAGCACTGCCAGCGCCAATGCCAGCAGATTCCACCTATGCCGAGTGGCATGGATATGCGCCGCACCATACATCCAGCTATCCCTACGAGACCAACGGCTGGCCTGCACCCACTGAAAATGCAGACAGCGCATGGAACAGCGCAGAACAACAAGCCCCCCAGAGCACGCCACCCGCTCCAGGCTGGAGCAACCATGAAGCTGCCATGCCTACAGCCACATTCAACGAAGTAGCAGACTGGGTTCCCCCACCTCCGGGCCCCTACCCCAATGGGCCGCACGAAGGTGCCCTGGATACAACACCTCCAGCCTCTTCCCCGATGGCGATACCACCACAGGGATATGCCCCCCAGCAAGGATACGCACCCCAATATACCCCAGGACCAGCTTACGGCGGGCCGAATGCTGGCCCCATGGAGTCCATGCCCTACCGGGGCCCCAACATGCCCTGGCAAAACGCGCCGAGACCCGGTTATGGTGCACCCTCTTATGGCCGACCAAACTATGGCCCCATGGGACCCATGCCCTGGCAAGGTCCCAACATGCCCTGGCAAAACGCTCCCAGGCCAGGCTATGGCGCACCGGCCTACGGAAGACCAACTCCCTATGGACCCAACCCTTATGCCCAGCCACCACAGTACGGCCCACAATATGGCGCGCCAGAGTATGAAACACCAGCCTACGGGCCATCACTCTATGGACCCCCTCCCGAAGCCCGGCCACCTCAGTCTTATGGCCCACAGCCTGGTTATGGTTATCCATAAACGGAAATATCGGGATGTAGGTCCGCCTGAAAAAAGGAGAACGCAATGCAAAAAGCAAAATGGTTAAAGGTAGCCATTCTCTCTGCCGCAATGGGAACACTTTCCGTACCTGTTGCTGCTTATGCCTGGGGGCCCTGGGGAGGCGAAATGCCTTGGTCCGGCTGGCAAAACCGTATGCCCTGGAGCGGTTATTCCGGTCCCATGCAAGGGGATTCGGGGCCGTGGTCTGGTTATGGAGGTCCTTGGCACGGTAATAGTGGTCCCTGGAGTATGGGGAGTTTCCGTATGACTTTTCCCCATTGGGGTCCCATGAATTTCAATGGCAGACCCTTTGGCGGCTACGGACGCCCCTGGTCCGGAGATGCGATGCCCTGGGGCGGTGGTGGTATGCCTTGGGGCGGTGAAGAAATGCCTTGGAGCGGTGGTGGTGACGGTATGCCTTGGGGCGGTGGTGGCGGCATGCCTTGGGGCGGTGGCATGCCCTGGAGTCCGATGTCCTCCATGAACCCCATGTCGCCAATGGGCCCCATGAGCCCCTGGAGTACCTGGTAACACCATAGTGGTTGTGGGTATCCATGATACACAAAACTTATGCGGGCTACGGATGCACCTCGATGTCCGCCTTATTCGAATATTGCCGTGAAATCAAAAATACAGGTGCCAAAAGAGGCCAGCCATGAAACGAATTTTGGGTAGAATCATTGGGTTTATCATTCTGGTGATCATTGTTCTGGTAGTCATTGCTGCCATACAGGATCCGCAACTCTGGCGTCATGATTGGCAGACGACCCGGCAATACACAGTGCAAAAATGGCAGGCAATGCAGCATTGGTGGGAAAAACAGGAAAGCAAACCCACTCCGGTAGCACATCCTGCAACAGTGCCGATCACAGCCACCACACCAAAATTACAGCCGGGCGTGGCTGTGCAGCAAGCAACCCCGGTTACCCCGCACGTTAAAATCCTCTTTCCGAAAAACCTTACCGAGTCTCAGTATGCTCTGTTAATGGCTGCACGGCGGGCGTTTTGGGAACATGACGTGAAAGCCGCCATTGCCGATTATCAGGCGTTAATTGATCAACTGCCGGAAGTACCGCAACTGTATGGCGAATTAGGCAACATTTATTACCAGACTGGCCATCCTTTATCTGCTGGCAAGGCCTATTCCGGTGCTGCCCGAACGTTAATTGCAACGCATCAATATCCTTCTGCCGCAGCATTATTACCCCTGATCAGTTCTCTTGACCCGAATCAGGCCACCATCATCCGCCAGGCACTGGCACGTTAACCATAAGGAGTACTGAATTATGAGTGACATCCGAGAAGAACCGCAGTTACATTCAGAAGATGCCCAGACCAGCGGCAAAGAATCCATGCCGGAAACAGAAGCTAACTTGCATAGTGACACGGATACCGAATACCGCCAGATTACGCAAAGCCAGCATGAACCAGAACAGCAGCACTATACTCATTCAGAGACCCAGTCGGGTACCGATACAGATGCCTCAGCAGCGGCCGCTGCAGCCGCAGCGGCGTCAAGTTCCAGTTATAGCAGTTACTCTCCGCCCCCTCCCCCTCCTGCGCAAAAAGAGGGATTTTTGAGTCGCTTTTGGGGATACCCACTGATCATTTTGATCTTGCTGATCATCATTGTGATTCTGTTTATTTGGGCCATCACTGCCAATCAGCCCGATAATACCCAGGTAGCTGCCGCCAAACCCGCGCAAAAAGTCCTGCATGTCACCAGTGCCCCCAGCATTGCGGCCATCACCCAAAACAGCAAGCCGTTGACCGCCGATCAGACCAAGTTGCTCATGCAAGCACGCGGGGCTTTCTGGCATCACGACTATGCCGGTGCTATTGCGGATTATCATCATTTAATTCAGGAAGCGCCTGATTCCCCTGCTGCCTATGGCGAAATGGGTAATGTGTTGTACATGACCGGTCACTATCACCAGGCGGGCAACGCTTATGGCCAGGCGGCCATGCAACTGATTCATGCCGGACGTTATGCCGATGGTGCCGCGCTGATTCCTATTCTCGGACGTCTGGATCCTGCGGAAGCGCAAAAAGTGCAGGAGGCGCTGTCCCATGCCCCCGAAGCCGAAACCGGGATGCCGCCTGCTTGATGGTGAATTTCACAAAATCAACTCGATGGACAGCAATGCTGCTGCCTGTCGGGTTTACAGTGTGCATGGCCGCTGCACAAGCCGGGGTTACATCCGATTTGTTACGTCCAAAATCCGGATGGAACCATCACTACCTTCAGCAACTGATGCAGGCACGCCAAGCCTACTGGCAAGGCAACCCATTGCGCGCCATTCAGGAATATGCGCAATTAATTCATCTTGCCCCCCAGCGGTATCTGGCAGATCTCTATGGAGAACAGGGTAATGTTTATTACCGGATAGGCGCATTTTACGCGGCGGAAAATGATTACATTCATAGCTTTCGAAATCTGATCCGGGAAAAAAACTTGCGTGGAGCCAGCACACTTATTCCCATCGTCGCACAAATCAATCCATATGCAGCCTATCAGCTGACGATCCAATTAAATCATCAGGAGACAAACCATCATGGCGGAACAACCAACTACAGAAACACACTCGCAGTCTCAGCATCATATCGCTGGCCTTTCTGACCGCCAGCTCAGACTGATCGTCTACGCGGCCCTCGTCGCCTTTCTGGTCCTCGCCGCTTATGAGTTTTATCTGGCCGTGGAAATGTCGCATGATCTCCATGAAATGACCAAACAGTTCCAGAAAATGAGTCCCAACATTCAACGCAACATGAACAGCATGTCACAAAACATGGCAGAGATGACCCATTCGACCAACTACATGGCCCGGGCCACCGGACAGATGCAGGCTGAATTCTGGAGCCTGAACCGTAACATTACCCCCCCCTTTTCTTTTCTGAGTGGCATGTTACCCTTCAATCACAATGATCCGGACTATGGGCCCAGAGCCCCTCTACCCCCTCCACGCCAAGAAGCCTATGATGGAGTTCCACCGGGATATAATCCGCAATATCAAAGTGGCTATCCGTATCAGGGGAATGCTTATGGCAACCACTGAGCCTGATGGTGAGGTGCTAGCCAAGGAGAAAAAAATGGCGTCACTGAGCACTGAACTGGAAACCCTCTGCGAGGTTTTGCCAGAATTACTGGATTCCATGGACGCCGGCATTCTGCTGACCGACATTCAGGGAAAAATTGAATTCTGCAACGCTGCCGCCAAAATCTTGTTGAACACGCACCAACTGGAGCACCTGCGCAGCATACCTGGGGGTAGCGTCCAGAAAGAATTGGTGCGAGCGGCTATTGCTGCCGGTCAGGAAGATGCGGTGAGTCGCCCGCAAACTGGCTGCGTCCGCTGGGATCACCTGCTTCCCGTTGCCGAAGGCGATCACAAGGTCCTGCAGATCAGAACCCGACTGGTAGAGCGCAAACAACATAAACGCCGCATTTTTTTCATCGAAGATGTCTCCGAATTGCGTCATGCCGAGCGGATTCTGGGCGGCACCCGCAGTGTGGGTTTTATTACGGATGATCCGCACATGCGCGATGCCCTCGAATTAATTGAGCAAGTCGCGGCCACCGATGCCAGCGTCATTTTTCAAGGCGAATCGGGGTCTGGCAAAGGCTTGATGGTCCGCTTGCTGCATCAACAAAGTAACCGCGCCAAAAAATCCCTGGTGGAAGTAAATTGTGCCGCTATTCCCGATAATTTATTTGAAGCCGAGTTTTTCGGATCCGTGAAAGGCGCTTTTACGGGAGCGGTGACTGATCGCATTGGCCGTTTTGCGGCAGCCGATGGTGGTACGCTCTTCCTCGATGAAGTCAGCGAACTACCCAAGCATCATCAGGCCAAACTGCTGAAGGTGCTGGAAGACATGCGCTATGAACCAGTCGGCAGCACCAAAACCCATCAGGTCGATGTACGCGTGGTCGCTGCCAGTAATCGTCATCTCAAGGAACTGGTAGAAAGTGGAGATTTTCGGAGTGACTTGTTTTATCGGTTAAATGTGATCCCTATCCGCATTCCGGCGCTGCGTGAACGGCCCTCGGACATCATGCTCCTGGCTGAACATTTTTTGAAAATCACTACGGGGGGTCACAAGAAAAAACTCGGCTCGGCGGCCAAACATCTGCTCCTGGATTACCCCTGGCCGGGAAATGTGCGTGAACTCCGCAACGTGATGGAATATGTGGCCATCTGTAGTGCCGGACCGGAAATCAATGACAGCGATTTCCCCAAAGACTTCCTGGACAGAATGCACTTGGGATCAGCCGTCACTTCCAGCCGATCAGAAAACGATCCGGAAGCCATTTATGATCGGGAAAATCTTTTGCAGCTACTGGATAAACATGGAGGCAATCGTGCCGCCGCCGCTCGCGAGCTGGGGATTGATCGCGTGACCCTGTGGCGGCATTTGTCCCGCCTGGGTATTTCTGGAAAAGACAGTAACAACCATTTGGGACACTAATAAATTCAGGGCTTCTGCATAACCCAGAAGCCCCAGCGTCGCTACCTTGCGGACTAGATTTTGGACATCGCTGAAAAGCTTTTGACAAAGGGTCCTGCCATCCGTGGATCTTTGAGCATACTCGCGTAATCCCCTACCTTGAATTTGATTTTTCCGGTGGTAAACGCCATGCCCAGTCCCGTCATACCCGGAGACTTCTCTATCCACTTCAACCATTGCGGATGCTGGGCGCGAATATCCCAGTTTAAAGGCTGATCAGTATATACGCCCGATGCCGTTGCCTTGCCGTTTTGTACCACCAGAAAAGCACGCGGCTTGTCTTCTTCCGGATAACCATAAGCAATGACCGAATTAAAGCCAATCTGGGCAAGAGCGTCAGAAAGCTCGGGATCCTTGTTCCATTCCTCAACAAAACGAGCCATCCAGGCGGGTGAAAATAAATCTGCCACGGGTAATACCTCCTCATACAGGTGAACAAAAATTTGCGGACGCATGCCCGCACCAAAAAGCGGTTCTCAGGATGACGCGTCCCTCGTCAAAAACTGTGACTTCAGGTCCTGGCAGTTTTGACCATTCCAGTGGCGATATTTTTCGAGAACATCCGCCAAAGGTGTACGCAGATCAGTCTCCATGCTGACCAGGCAACCACCCGATCCATAGGAGTCATACCAGATTTTCCAGATCGGGATGCATGCACCTTTGAAGGCAAGTCCCGTGCTTCATCAAGAAAATGACCATCCATCATGAACCTCTCCCTCAAAATAATGAATCAGACACTGAACGCAATTCAGCATAAATCATGCCAATTTTTAATTGTTTGATTTCAATCGAATCAATCTGATGACAATCTTTATCCATGCAACGCTTTTTATTATATATAAAACAAAAACAATAAGATAAATCATGCATCAGATGTTGCATCACCAGCCTCTGCTGCAATAAAAACCC
The DNA here is from genome assembly GCA_022730455.1 of Phycisphaera mikurensis. Taxonomy (GTDB): domain Bacteria; phylum Planctomycetota; class Phycisphaerae; order WQYP01; family WQYP01; genus JAJZGD01. The sequence goes on from DZDI01000061.1 coordinate 11,654, forward strand.
CCAAAAAGGTCAGATTATCATTACATGAATCTCTGGTATTCAGTTCTGTGTTGCATTCATACACCCCCGTTGTTTCATTAAAAAATAGAATAATAACAATATTATATGAAACATAATCACCAAAAACCGTTGCGCTATAAATTTCTATAAATTAAAAATCTTTTAAAAATCAAACAACTTATTTTTGGTATACAACTTGCTGGTGAACTGAAATTTCATTTGGTGCATTTTTCATCCTTTTTACCTTGCTGCCCAGCATTAGCGGATGTTGATCCGTCGTTCGTCAGCTGTTCGTTTTCGCTTTGAATAAGGAGTATTGACCATGGCACATGTAGTGATTTTAGGCGCAGGAACCGGCGGCATGCCCGCCGCCTATGAAATGCGGGATCTGCTCGGCCCCAAACATGAGGTGACGCTGATCAGCGAAAACCCCTATTTCCAGTTCGTTCCTTCCAATCCCTGGGTCGGTGTGGGCTGGCGGCAGCGGGAGCAAATCGTGTTTGATATTGAGCCGTCAATAACCCGACGGAAACGCCGGATTGGTCGCAGGTGCTGGACCTCAGCCATGCCATCGAGGATCAGTTACGCTTACTGTACGCCATGCTGGACGAGGTAACTGCCGATACCGATGTCCGCAGTGCTGCCCTGCATATCGCCTGTGAGGCAGGACACCTCTGGTCGGCGACCCAAAAACTGGCTCAGGTCACCGGCGTGCATTCTGCCGCCGATCTGGAGGCGCGGGTCGAATCCGGCGTCCGCATGCTGGAACCCCTGCTGGTCGCCATGAGTACGCTGATGGAAACCCTGCCGGAAGTGCTCGGCGATCTCGCCAAATCCGGCACCATGCAGCAACTGGGCATGGCCACCGTAGAATGGACCGATATCCTGAAACGGATAACCTGCCTCATCCAGGGTGCCTCACCTTCCCTGACGTCACGCGTTTCGGGACTGGTAGACGATGCCAGCCGCTGGTCGGGAGAACTGGTAGTCGCCTGGGAAACCCTGGCTGCGACCCTGCCGGAAGTCATGCAGGATGAGATGCTCCACAAAAACCTGAATGATTTGCAAAAAGCGATTGGTGTCTGGGCCTCGGTCGCCATTGAAGCCCGGACGATGATTGCCCGCTGTGGGGGAGGCAACATGGCATCAGGTGCGCGGGCACTGGTCTGCTCCATCCGTGATGGCCTGGACGATGCGGAGCAAAAAGGCGGGTCAAGCAGTGGCGGGATTTTTGCCCTAATACGCCTCGTGCTGTCCGGAAAAACGATCTATGTGCTCCGCAATGTCATCTCCATCGCTTACCGGGTCCTCAAAACCATGAATGCATCCGGTAAAAAAAGACGGCCGGGTGATGACTCGCAATGTCGGCATACTGGAAATGTTCAAACGGGCACATCGCACGGGTGGCACCATGGTCGAGATTTTCAAATCGCTGTCCTTGTTCATCATTGGTGCCAGCATCATGAGGATTAGGTCTGCTGTGTTTTATACGTAACCGACTGCTTGTCGGCGGTAACCGTAATCGGACAATTAACAGAGGTGAGAGATGACTACAGCAACTTCTTCTTTACAGATTATCAAAAAAAGTGGCGGTTTTTATTCCTGGCCACTGCTGGCCATTCGCGGAATGGCTGCATTGGTGTATGCCCTGGTGGCCCTGGCCGATTTCAAGGCAACCATTCCATTACTGGTCTGGTTTTTTGCCATTTACGTCCTGTTTGATGGTGCTTACGCCCTCCGGGTGGCCGTCGGTCAGCAAATTGATGGGCTGTGGACCCGGCTGGCCGTGATTTTTAAAGGTCTGTTAGGCATTGCCGCAGGCATCATCGTCATCTATTGGGATCTGAGTGCAGGCTCCACCCTCTACATTCTTCTGACCGTATTCGTCTGGGTGGCCTTGTCGGGTATTCTCGAAGGGGTCTGGGTGATCCGCAACATTAAAAACAAGGAACTCGTGCTGATTATTGGCTCTGGCGCTTACCTGGCCCTGGCGGTAGCTCTCCAGTTTCTGTTCGCGCTGGCTCCACAAGCCGGTTCGTCCATATACAGTTGGATCATCATCGGTTTCTCGGCCGCCTTTGGATTAGGCATGCTGATCATGAGTTGGGCCATGCGCAAAAACCAGTTCGGATAAATCGCCCATGCCATTTTAGTGTTGTTTGTCACCTCTAGATTCGGGAGATCAATCTGTCTCCCTTTTTTATCTGAATCACCACGTTGCAAGAACTGTTGTATGAACCGTTGCATTCTTTCAGGCTGCAACATTTATAATATTTATTATATATCAGTATATTGGTTCAATTTTCTGTTGCGAAAAGATAAATTTCTTAAACCCATAATCCTAAATAAAACAAGAGATTAACTTCTGGCACGTTGTTTGCTGATAAAGCTTGCTGAAATTGCCGATGGCGTGGCGGGTTCTGGAAACCAACAGAATCGAGGGTTTTTTATAACGAACATGGAGGCAAATGTGATGAAATCATTGAAAAAAACACCAATGAACCGGAAACTGCGGTCTTTGGCTTTGATGGTGGGTGTCGGTATGGCGGGCTTCATGATCGCAGCCCCGGCGTATGCCTGGGGTCCTATGCCCTGGAGCGGTGGTGGTGGAGGAATGCCATGGAGCGGTGGTGGCATGCCTTGGTCCGGTTATAGCGGTCCCATGAATGGCAACAGCGGACCCTTTAGCGGCTATGGTGGCCCCATGCAGGGATCAGAAGGCCCTTGGGATATGGGTGGCATGAACTTCAATGGGCCGCATGGTGGCCCCATGAACATGAATAGTGGCAACTACGGCGGTTATGGGCAGCCTTATCAGGGCGAATATCAGGGCGGTGGTAGTAATGGTTATCCGCAGTCCTATGGACAACAATCCTACAACGGACCCAGTCAAGGTTATGGCCGTTATCCGGCACCACAAAACTACGCTTATCCCAATCAGGGGCAATATCCACAACAATACGCACAACAATATCGCCAACCCTATCCGCAGCAGATGCGTCCCAGCATGCCGCCCCCGCCCATGGGACCTTATCAGTCTCCTTATGGTTATTCGCCCTACGGATATGGCCGCTAACCCGAGGACCTCATGCATTTGGTAGTGGCCTCCATGAAGGGTGGATCCGGTAAAAGCACGGTGAGTTTCAATCTCGCCGTGTGGTTGGCGTATCGGACTCCCGTGCAACTTTACGACCTCGATCCCCAAGGGACCTTACGCGATGTCTGCAGTGATCGCACAGAACAGCACATCCTGCCTGCTCTTTCTGTAGCTACAGAGATGGATGAAGCTCTGCCCCAGGCTGAATACGTACTGATTGACTGTAGTTATTCCGAATTGACCGCCTTTCGGGAGGCCTTGAGCGGCGCCGATGCCATCCTCATGCCCGTCGGCCCCAGTCAGGCCGATATCTGGTCTGCGCAACGTTTTCTGGAGGATTGTAGCCAATGGGCAGCCCCTCCGGTCTGGGCATTTATCAATCGTGCAGATACCCACCACGCAGTACGTGAAAGCGATGAAGCCGAGGCCATGCTGGCAGAACTACCACAAGTCAAATCATTGGGATTACGACTCGGACAACGCACTGCCTTTCGCCGCTCACTGAGTGAAGCCCGCGCCGTTTTTGAATTGGATACCAGCAGCAAAGCCAGCCAGGAACTGGAAAAACTGGCCATTACTTTGTATCCAGAATGGTGTACAGCCTAGACCAAACCCATTTATCATTGAGGCGGACAACTTATGCGTACTTTCTCCCCAAAACCCTTCCACAAACATTTTCTCTTCAAAACAGCGATAGTTTTTTCAGCACTTTTTGCGAGCGCCAGCCTGCAATTAGTCTCCGGGAATATGCATCTCGAAACGGCTCCTTTCAGCATTATTGCCAGCGCAGCAGCCGCAGAAACTGCCCCCGCTCAATCGGCGCATCTGACTGCCACAGCCCACAAAAATATCAAGGCTCCGCCCGCATTATCCATGCCCATACCGGCTTCGACAAAAAGCCTGAGCAAAGCCGAAGTCAAACTGCTCTTGCAGGCAAGAGCAGCCTACTGGCAGCGCAATGCACCGAAAGCCATTGCCGACTACCAAAAACTGCTCCACGAAGCGCCTGATCATCCGGGTATTTATGGTGAATTGGGCAATGTGTATTACATGACCGGCAAATACCCGGAAGCGGCCATTGCCTACGGAAGTGCAGCCCGAACCATGATTCGGATGCAGCGTTTTGCAGAAGCCTATAGTCTTTTGCCGCTGATAGGCTCCCTGAATCCTCAGGAAGCTACCGCCATTGACCATAGCCTGCAGGCTCACAGCGCTGCAGCAGCCAAAAAAGCCAGAGCAGCCGTCTCACAAAAATCAGAGCAGTCCGCAGTGCCCGATTGAAAAACATCGCGCTAGCAACATATCATCCAGTCTGATCTCAACAAGCTGAGGATGTTGCTGTGCAAGAA
>DZDI01000062.1 GCA_022730455.1 Phycisphaera mikurensis
ATCGCAGACATCCTGTCTGCATCCTAAGCAGGCGAGACGCCTGCGCTACAAGCCGCCGGTACGCGATAGCGCCAACCACCGGCAAGCCGGTGGCTATAAAGCGCCCGCGGCAGTTTTCCCCGTATATGGCACCGGGCTTGTCCGGTGCTGCTGCCCGAAACAATTGCCACGCCCTGCATTAACCGCCGATGTCTGGGAGTCTTCCCAACCCCGCCTATTTGCCCGGCGCCCCGCGAGGTGCTGACGCCAAGTCCACACGTTGCTGAATGTTGGCTATGGCTTGCATGATTTCATCGGCCATTTGGCGCAGATGCTGCCGCGACGGTATCTGCCCTGCTACGGAATCAAATCGCAGCGGCGGACCGAAATGCACCACCACTCTTGCCGGACGCAATAAATCCTTCAGGATCGATTGATGGGGGCGCGTTCCAGAAATATACACCGGCACAACGGGCGCACCACTGTGGGCGGCCAACATCGCCACCCCCAACCGACCCTGGCCAAGCTGGTGATCGCGGCTGATCGATCCCTCCGGGAAAAGCCCCACAACCGCCCCATCCTCCAAGGCACGCATCGCCCGGCGCAAACCTGCAAATCCCGATCCATGGCGATTGACTGCAATGCAGCCCATGAGCCGAAATAATGGGTGCAGCAACGGCAGGCGATAATATTCCTCCGCCATCATAAGGTGTACCAAACGCCTTTTGCTGCTGATGGCAAGCGCCAGCGAATCTATCGCGCTGGTGTGATTGCTCACGACAATGGCCGGGCCGTGCACCGGAATGCGGCAGGCATTGGCCCGATGCCAGCGATGAAATACCTGCATATATCCAGCCACCAGGCGACGGACGGCAGCCGCGGGTAACGGTAGAGGTTGGCGGCGGTAATAAATCACCAGTAAAAATACGCCGATGGCCAGAATGGCTGTACCGACACCCAGAATGATTGACATTAAAAACGCATCCACTTTGGGCCAAAAGGCTATAGGTATGGTGGGCAGCAGCAACCCGAAGGTTGTCAGAAGATCCCGGGCCCCCATCACGCGTCCTCGGACCCAATCCGGCACGAGACGCTGCAGCAGGGTGTCAACCGTGATAAACATCACTGCACCGAACGACGCGCTAAGGGTCAGCCAGATCAGAAATGTTTCCCAGTGCGACGCTTGGCTGGCCATGAGGATGCCTGCCCCAATGGCCACGGTCGCCCAAGCTATTCCAACCTCTTTAGGGATACCGTTACGTGCTCGACTCACGGCTGCGGCACCCACGATCATGCCAACACCAGCCACACCCATAAAATAGGCAAAATCGCTGGCCGTGAGGTGAAACCGCGATGTGACAATCGCAGGCATGCAGTTAAGAATGACAGAACTGGCGGTGAAAAACAGCACCTCAAGGATAATCGCCTGGGCAGGATGCTTATGATCGCGCAAATAATGGTAAGCGCTGGTCAACTCTCGAATGATTCCAGGGTGCGTTTGACCTTTGACCGGCTCCGGGCGATCAACGCCGGGGGCGAGTCGCATTGAGAATACCGCCGTTGCCGACATTAAGTACGTGGCGGCATCCGCATACATCGCCACCTGCAATCCGTAATGCCAATAGACGCCAAGTGTGATCAGCGCCCCACCCAGGACAAAGCCTGCCAGGGTACTGATGGTACCGGCGACCGAGAGGAGTGAATTGGCCTGTAATAATTCGCGCGGGTGGACCAGATTGGGAACGATCGCGGCCCGCGCCGGGGAAAAAATCTCGCCAAAACTTGATAAAATCACCTCCGAGCCGAACAGCAGCAGCAGCAGTTCCCAAACCGGCAGGCTGCTGTGATATGCCGCCACCAGCAGAATGGTGCGGGCGATAATCACGATGACAAACCTGGTTAAGTCGCAGCCGATCATTACCCATCGCCGGGGCAGGCGGTCGGAAAGGACTCCGCCAATGGGGGCAAGCAGAAGAAATGGAATGAACATGGCGATATTCAACTGGGCCGCATGCTGGGCGCTTTCTGCCTTGTCATGCAGAATCACATAGCACATGAGCGCCAGCATCACCAGATAGTGAATCCGGTCGCCAACTACCGACACCACATAGGCGATGGCTAGGAGAAAAAAATTGCGGTTTCGCCACAGTGGTGGAAAACTCATCAGCAGGGGTGTATCGTCAGCCGCCGAATGTACCGCAATGGATTGCTTCATCACGCCTTGAATTTCTACAACAGTAAACCACCGTCTGCCGCCTCGCAGAGCTCAGTGCAAGTTATAACACACGTGGCTCTTTCAGGCAGCAAAGCCAAGGAGGTGGATCGTTTGATCAACTACGTGTCGGATCGTCGGCACATGATTCGGTATCCGGAATTCATCGCCAAAGGGTGGCAGATCGGCAGCGGCCCGATGGAGAGCCAGTGCCGCATGTTGTCTGATCGCGTACGCGGCTCAGGTATGCGATGGGATGCAGACAACGCCGAGGTGGTCATGGCATTAGAGGCGATGGAACAGAGCAATCAGTGGCCCCAGTACTGGAAAATCGCCATGTTACATAACAATTAGCCCCTGCCCGAAAAAACTTGCCACGCCCATATCGCCGCAGTGCCACATATCCTCTTGACACCGGGCGTGCGCCCGATGGCACACGTAGATCACGCTGATGCCGATCGCGGCTTCGAGCAGCTCCTTGAATGTATTAAGGCTTTCCAACGGCCCAACTCCCGGCGGCTCCTCCACCGGTGTGCCATTGGGGTCCCGCCACGCAGTCGGATTACCCCCCCCCACATACTCATACAAATTGATTCCACCCGCGTAGCCGATCGGATCACGCTCCATCCAGCGGCCAAGGGTGGAGCTGTAATCGCGGTAGCGTTCATAATACAAACCCGTTACCGCATCCAGCGTCATGCCTTGATACAGATTATTCACCAGCGGCTGCGTGCCGGATGAAGTGGTGCTGAGGTCCGCATGGCGGCCATTGAAGGCTGCGCCGGCAGGCGATAATTTATTTTCAGCAACTGCGACCATCAGTCGGCCTCGAAACTTGAATCAATAACTGGCAACATACCGCGCGGGGGTGGGTGGTGCAAGGAATTATGGCGGCTGGCGGATTATTCTTGGTTCATCCCAATTTGGAAAAGATGCGGGCGGGGACGGAACATGATCGTGGTATTTATTGGCATGCGATGGCACCGTTATTTAACGCGCCGGGCAGGCCCAGCGTTGCCGACGGCCGCAAGAATGGCCACCCGCGCCGGTGCAGAGTGGTGATTTTCATCGGCCCGGTTTCATTTCCAATATTTCCTGGGCCAGCACACCGTAGTCGGCACTGCCGGCCGAATTGGGGGCGTAGGCGAAAATACTTTGCGAATAGCTGGGAGCTTCCGCTAATTTAATATTCCGCCGGATGCGCGTCTGCAGCACACGGGCGTGGGCCCAGGGTGTATCAGATCCACGAGCCGATTCAATAAAATTTTCCACTTCCTCGGTTACTTCACCGGTCAACCGCGGTGCCGACTCATATTGACAAAATAATATAGCTGATATGGCCAGCTTCTGGTTCAGCCGATCCTTCACCAGCGAGCAGGTTTCCAGCAATCGGGCCATGCCCTGAAGCGCCAGAAAGTGCGCCTGCAGCGGAATCATCACCTCGGTCGCCAGACACAGACTGTTAAGGGTCAGCAAGCCCAGGCTCGGCGGACAGTCGATGATGATGAAATCCGCAGTGACGGACTCCTGCTTCCATGCGTCGGCGAGGCGGTGTTCCCGTCTGGACTCATTGACCAGTTCCACTTCGGCCCCCGCTAAATCACTCACCGCCGGAACCACTGAAAGATAGTCGCTCAGAGGATGCAACGCCTGCTTGATGGATACGCCCTGCGTTAATACCTGGTAAGTTGAATGATGTATATTGGACGGCTCAAGGCCCAGATGAAACGACAAGTTCCCCTGGGGATCCATATCAATGAGAATGACCCGCTTCTTTTCGTCCGCGAGAGCGGCACCTAGATTGACCGCTGTAGTGGTTTTGCCCACGCCGCCCTTCTGATTGAATAACGCAATACTTCTCATGAGGTGGAAGTCTATACCGGAAGCGGGAATTTCCATAGTGCCGATGTTCTGCCCATTCGACACCAAAGCGGCAAACGGCTATTGTCTGTATGATGACAGCAATTGACCATGTGGTGATTTCGCAGCGGCGCATTGAACGCCGGGTGGCAGAATTGGCGGCCGAGATATCTCAAATTTACGCTGGTCGTGAATTGGTCATTGTGCCGGTATTGACCGGATCATTTATGCTGCTCGCAGATCTGGTACGGCAGCTTCCAATGAAGATGCGTGTGGACGTATTGGCGGTATCCAGTTATCAAGGTCGGGCCACCACATCGCAGAAGCCCAAAATTGTTTTACCGAGCCGGCTACCTCTGCGCAGTCGGCATGTACTGATACTGGACGACGTATTGGAAAGCGGCCGAAGCTTGCAGGCCGTGACGCGTTTGCTTCGCCGTCGGCGCCCGGCGTCTATTCGCACTTGCGTGCTGTTGCGCAAGCGGTCTGCGAAGGCCACTCAATTAACCGCTGACTTTATCGGGTTTGATATTGGTGATGAATTTGTCGTTGGATACGGCATGGATTTTAATCACTATTACCGGAACCTGCCCGATGTGGTAACGCTGAAACCTGAGGCGCTTGCGGAGGAGCAGTGAACGTCGATCAACTCGGGCGGCTGCTTCCGCTTATGACAGACATGATTTCGCGAGAAGTTTTCCCGAGCCGATGCGGCATGCTTACCATCGTCGCCCAATTGCCATGCTATTTTTCCGACTGCTGCCGAAACTGATACAATACTCAGGCGTTGATGCTATGGGTGTCAGATGCAGAAACCCGGTGGGGTCTCGATAAAGGAGTGCAACTTAAATGATGCCAAAAATCAGATGGTTCGGTGGATTGACCGTTCCGCTGCTGGCGGTCGTTCTCGGTGGATGCGAGCAGTCGGTACAGAATGTCGCAATTCCCGGCCCGCAGGATCAGGCGGCATATCAGCCGCAGTTGTACCAAAAACCTCTGCCGCCAGGGGCGTTTGGGCAAACCGATGGCAATCCGTATGGCCAGCATGTACCCCTGCCCGCAGAAGCCGCCTACGTGCAGGCCTATCAAAGACAGCGTGAGCCGCGCCTGATGGTGGAAGTGCTGCGACTGCCCACCTCGACCTCTAATCGGCAGATTTCCGCGTCGAGAGCCGATTTTGACGCCATTGAAATATCGATGATCGATTATCTCAATGCCAACGGTCAGATTGACATTCAAAGTCCGTCCATGGCCAAGGCGACCTTGAGCCGGGAAAGCTTCCTTCGTCTGCAAAATGGCGATCCCCGAGTTTTATCACTGCTTAAACACCAGTTAAAAACTGATGTGCTGATCGAGGTGAAAGCCGCCCCCACGGGGCAATCCAGCACGGGCCAACCGGCGATCCGGATGCTGGCGACAGCGGTATCCACCACGGACGCTAGAATTCTTGGTGCCGAGTATGTCGACATGCCCATGCCGATGAGCAAAACGAATATTAATATTTATACCGGCTATCTGGCCGACAAAATCATGCAGAAACTCTCAACCGTCTGGGGCAAGTCAGCCCAGGCTTACAACCCCATCGTGGTGCGCATTTACAACGCGGCGGGCATTAACGATCTGTTGGCCCTCAAGCAATTTGTAAAAAAGATGCCCGGCGTCAGCCTAGTCGTGAATCGTGGCATGACGGGAAGCTCATCGACGGCCTACGGGCGCTTGGCGGTTGAATACAGTGGATCGCCCGGTCGGTTTTATGAGGCTCTTAAACGCGATATTGGTGCTTCATCCGGCATTAAGGCGTTTGATCTACAGAATAATACCGTAGATCTGGAAGTGACTGGACCGATGGTACTTAAAACGGTCACCATCCAGACCAGAACCCGCACGGTGAAAACGCAAACCCAGACGCGGGTGCTTCAGGAACAGCCAATCAATCCGGCGAATCGCTGAAGCGGCCCGCAGATCGTTTCAGGAATTACATGGATATCATGGAGTATGTCATGCAGTTGAAGCATTCATGGATGCGGCGGATGGTGCAATTCACCCCGTGGGCGGCAATGGCCGTCCTGTGCCTATCTTTGGTGGGCTGCCAGGGGCCAGTGGTACCGTATGCGGATTCACTATCCCCCTACCCTCAAATTCACCTTACCAGCTACAGTTTGCAGAGCAAAATCGTTGTCAAGGAGCCGATCGTGTCGCGGGTGGGTGGTGGCCAGCTTGACGTAGTGGTTCCGGTACGGAATCTGACCGACCACACCTTGTATTTACAATATCAATATGCGTTTTTAGATTCACGCGGGATTATGGTCGAGGGGCACAGCGGGTGGATGACTTTGCGTATTGCCCCCTATGCTATGGCCCAAGCCCACTTCACCAGCATGACGGCCGCTGCCGCCAATTTTGACTTGGACATCAGTCGCCTGCATTGAGCTTTTTCATGACTTGCTGCAGATCGTCCCACACCTTGGCGCGATTTTCAGGTGTATAGGCCCGGAGCAGAAATGACGGATGGTAGGTGGGCATGAGCGACAGGCCGCGGTAGGCTTGCCACGTGCCACGGGCGCTGGTGACATTTTCCGCCCGACCGATCATATATCTAAGTGCGGTGGCACCGAGGGTCACAAGTACTTTGGGCGAAATAATTTCAATCTGCCGGTCGAGAAAATCGATGCCGCGCCGCACCTCCGCATCGGTCGGCGGGCGGTCTTTAAGACGCCCAGTTTCGGCGTCGCGGTCGGCAGCCCGCAGCTTGGCGATATTAGCAATGTAGACCACCTGCCGCGACAGCCCCATCGCCTGGATCATTTTGTCCAGCAGTTGCCCTGACCGCCCGACAAAGGGCCGCCCCTGTTTATCTTCTTCGGCGCCCGGCCCTTCCCCAACAAACATAAGGGCGGCGTTGGGATCCCCCTCACCAAAGACCGTCCGTGTGGCAATCTCGTCGAGATAAGCGGAGAGATGCTTTTGGGCATCAGCGGCCAGCTCCATAAGCGCCGCAGCGCGATCGGCGGGTGGCGGCGGCATCGGTTGAGACAGTTTGGAACGCATGAAGTCGACGGGCACCGCATCCTCCTGATTAAACGCATCTTGATAGCCGGCCTTTGACGCCGCCGACCTAGCTGCAATGAACGACGTATCTGCGGCAGGCTTGCCGCGGACTGGCGCAGGCACCGAGGTCGGAACACCGCGGCTGCCAAGTGGATTTCGTCCTGCGGCGACGTGGCGTGCCATGGCCGGCGAGGCGGAGGTTGACGATGCCTCCACTTGCGTCGTCGGCAAACTACCCCAAGGGGCATCAGTGACACCCAAGGCCTGATCCATCTCCAATTTCAAGCGGAGCATGGCCTTTAAATAAAGGCTATCGATCATCAATCTGCCACCATTCGTGCCGGGTTTGGTCGTCCACTTCCCCACTCACGGTCTTCGATGCCGACCCACGTAACAGGCATTCCAAGAGCCGGTTTACGATGAAGTGGGTCGAATTTGCCGTTGGCGTGGATCAAGCTGCAGCGGGCCGTATACTTGCTCGTACCGATTGACGACTTTGCTCAATTCCACCGCCAGCTTTTTAGCGGTGTAAAAGCTCATCACCATGCGATGGCTGAATTCCAATACCACGGTATTTGGCTGGTCGTGATGCTGCAAATTAATGCCGAAATCGACGAACAGTTCCTCATGCGTACCCGCCATGCGGAAGACATTGGTGTATTCGGTTGTCATTTTCTGGTCGCGCACCTGAACCGTTACGGATGGTTGGGAGGCTTCGCCGTTGGGCGGGGGTAGATTTTCAGACATTGACAGGAACTCCACTAAAAAGACCACTTGCAAACAGGCCACTTGGGCCGATAGTTTCCTATGCCGCCAACATACACCAGTCGGTGAAAATTGTCACCGGTACAAACTTAAAGCCGCCAGATTCTGTTATACTGACCGCGCAAGGAGCCGGCCCGGATGGTGATCAGAATTGCGATTGATCTGGAAGTGTCGTACTTGCACGGTAGAGGATAGAGTCGGGCCTGGCGCGCGTTCGGAGAGACCGGGCAGATAAACTGCCCGGCTCGCGGAGTGACTGGAGGCTTGCGATTTCGTTCAACTGCCCGGCTCGCTAGCGCTCTCTCACACCTGCAAATTAGGATTGGCGGTGGGCTAATCAATCCTAATTTATAGGCGTGAGAGAGCACTGGCTTGGAGATTAACTTGCTTCGCATTGGTAATCGTATACTCACAGTTAAACCCCGCATTATGACGGCCAGCATTTTGCTCCTTGGCATCAGCGTGGGTACGGGGCAGGCCGCACCATCGATCAGCAGCGCCATCCGCAGGCTTGGATCCTCCCGATACACAGTCCGCCAGGAAGCATCCGCTGATCTTCGGATGCTCATGACCCATCAACTGCGTATGATGATCCATGCCACCTCCGATGAAAGGCGTGTCCGCCTCATGCGATTGCTTGAATTTGACGAGCATATTACCCGATGGGCCCTTGCGGTGATGCGCCGCCCTCAACCAAACCGTAGAGAACTCTTCGACTGGGGACTTTCGCCACTGGTTGCCCCACTGGTCGCCGATGCATTTGCGTATCGACCATCCGTGCAGGTTAAAGCAGTCAACGGATTGGCGGCGCTTTGGCCGCAATCGCAGTGGATCGTCCAACGTTTGCTCCGCAGCCGCCATCGACTGGTATATCTCAGCATGCTCTCAGCTATGTGGAATGTTAAACCCAACACAAAAATCATCCATCAGCTTTGGCAATGGTCTATCATGTCAGGCTATCCCATGGTGCAGCCCAGCGTGCGTCAACATCTGGTGAAGTTTCACCACCAGGTCATTACCGTCACCCATTTTGTCAACATCTGGCAGCGTGTGCAGGACAGCACATTCGCTGCCAATGTATTGCGGCACTGGAACCCCCCGCAACTCAAAGCCCTTCTTACCGCGTTTGCCCGCACCGCATCAAAGCCCAATACTCCGGCGGCGCGGATACTTTCTTCGCCAAGCATGGCCGGTGGCCGCAACTACCTGGCGCTCTTCGCTCGCGCCAGGCCCGCCGCCGCCGCCCACTACCTGCTTAAAATACTGCACCACCCGACTCCCGGCGGAATTAACTTCAACTTCAACAACCAGCGTGTGCATTGGGACGGCCACACCACCATTGTGTATTTATTAATTCTTGCGGCCCATCAGAAGCCGTCTGATTATCATTTTTTTCATTCTCAGCTTTATGGCGGATCATGGCTCACCAGCACCCCCGGCGCGCAACTGGCCGCACAGAAACGCATTGTCGCCTGGTGGCATCAGCATCACGTCACTTCGGCCGGAACCGCAGCACCATCCCGTCATCCGTCTGCTGTCCATCGCCAGAAGTCTCTCCACGTAATAGCAGGGCTGCGGTGACGGGAAAACAAAACACCAGTAACCCGCGGGCAGCCGGCAACTGAGCATCTTTAACCGGGCCACAGGGATATAATCGGGGGTTTGGATAAACAAGGGCATTGCATGAATACAGCCGAATTTAAAATTGAAAGCCCCTTCAAGCCCACCGGCGACCAGCCAGCGGCCATTGAAAAGATCGTCTCCGCATTCGACGCCGGGGCCCGCAATCAGATACTTATGGGTGTGACTGGCTCCGGCAAAACGTTTACCATGGCGCACGTGGCGGCGCGGCTCGGCGTGCCGACGCTGGTGATCAGCCATAACAAAACACTCGCGGCCCAGCTCTATGAGGAATTTCGTGAGCTATTCCCCGGCAATGCGGTCAGCTATTTCGTCAGTTACTACGATTACTACCAGCCGGAAGCTTACATCCCTCAGCGTGACATCTACATCGAAAAGGATGCCGCCCGTAATGACGACCTTGATCGTCTGCGACTGGCCACCACCAGCAATCTCATCGGACGACGTGATTGTTTTGTCGTGGCGTCGGTGAGCTGCATTTTCGGCCTAGGATCGCCCGACGAGTATAAAAAGAAGGTTGTCTCGATCAGCAAAGGAACGACCTTCGCCCGCGATGACCTGCTTCGGGCACTTGTGGACATGCAATATCAACGCAATGACATCGAATTTAAGCGAGGTCTGTTCCGCGTGCGCGGCGATGTGCTGGAAATATTTCCCTCATACGAGACCACCGCCCTGCGGGTGGAATTTTTCGGTGATGAAATTGAATCCATCTGGCATATTCATCCGGTTTCCGGCCAGCCACTGACCGAAGAACAGCAGGCATTTATTTATCCAGCGAAGCACTATGTGGTGGACGATGGCACCATGATCCGGGCGGTGAAAGACATCCAGCAGGAACTTGACAAGCGCGTTATGCAATTACGATCCGACGGAAAGCTCCTTGAGGCCCAACGCCTGCTGGCGCGTACCAAATATGACATGGAGATGATGCTGGAGGCGGGTTTTTGCCAGGGCATCGAAAATTACTCCCGGCATATTGCCGGTATGCCACCGGGCTGCAAACCCTCCACGCTCATTGATTATTTCCCTAAAGATTATCTGCTTATTATTGACGAATCGCATGTCACCATACCGCAAATCAATGCGATGTATTCGGGCGACCGACACAGAAAGGAAGTGCTGGTGGAACATGGCTTTCGACTGCCATCGGCACTTGATAATCGACCCATGCGGTTTGAAGAATTCCGCGCCATGTGGAACAAAGTGCTGTTTGTATCCGCCACACCGGGTCGGTTTGAACTGGAGCTTTGCGCGGGAGAAGTCGTTGAGCAGATTATCCGCCCTACCGGTTTGGTGGATCCGGTCATTCATGTAAGCCCAGCGCAGGGACAGGTGGCCGATTTGGTCGAGCAGGTGAAACTTCGCGCCCAGCGCGGGCAGCGTTCATTGGTGACGACGTTAACCAAGCGCCTGGCTGAGGACCTGTCGCACTACATGGGGCAAGCCGGTGTTAAATGTAAATATCTCCATAGCGAAATTCAGACCTTTGAACGCATGGATATATTGCGCGAACTCCGCGAGGGTGGGTTTGACTGCCTC
The DNA here is from genome assembly GCA_022730455.1 of Phycisphaera mikurensis. Classification (GTDB taxonomy): domain Bacteria; phylum Planctomycetota; class Phycisphaerae; order WQYP01; family WQYP01; genus JAJZGD01. Next base: position 11,048 of record DZDI01000062.1, read on the forward strand.
GTTGGCGTCAACTTGCTCCGAGAGGGATTGGACCTGCCCGAGGTATCCATGGTATCGATTATGGATGCAGATAAACAGGGATTTTTGCGCAGTGAAACGTCGCTGATTCAAATGATTGGCCGGTGTGCCCGCAACTTGGATGCGGAGGTGTATCTCTATGCCGACCAGATGACCCCGGCGATGCAGCGTGCGATCGACGAGACCAACCGTCGCCGAGACATACAGACTAGGTGGAACTCCGAAAATGGCATTACCCCGCAGACCATCACAAAAGCCATCCGCAGCGGACTCGACGCCGAACTTAAGGCCCGACGCATAGCCCGCGAGATGATTAATGAATCGGAGGGCGAATATGAACAGCAGGAATTGACGCGCATATTGGAAGAGGAAATGCTTGAGGCGGCCAATAACCTGGAATTTGAAAAAGCCGCCGCCATCCGAGATCGACTCAAGGAGCTGGAGGGTAAAGCCGGGACGGAGGACGCGAGCCGGGGTGATGAGGCGTTGGCGCAGGCGATTGATGCGGGGTTAACACAGCGACTTGGCAATAAGCGAAGCACTGCGGTCCCCCACACCGAACAACCGCGCCGCACCCGACGTGGCATGTACAAGAGCAAGCGGAGCTGAAGCCTGCAGCCTCGCCCTGGGAGTCTGTCTAGAAAATGACCAAGCTGCGATGCGTCGGAAACGTACACCGCGCGAACGGATCGACTTCAGCGCGTCAGAGACTGTCACATCAGGAACGAGTGTTTATAATCAACCAACTTTGATGATTTTTCAGGATGGGTATGGCGATAATACGAATAGGCACGCGCGGAAGTTTGTTGGCTAAAACCCAATCGCAGATGGTAGCCGATGCACTTCGATCCGTTGCACCAAATTTAAACACCGAACTGATACCCATCACCACCACGGGCGACCGTATCCACGAAGGCCCACTGCAAAATTTTGGTGGCAAGGGGGTGTTTGTAAAAGAATTACAGCAGGCGTTACTCGATCACCGCATTGATCTGGCGGTGCACTCGGCCAAGGATCTGCCGGTTGAACGAGCAACCGGGTTGACGATAGCCTCCACGCCACGACGGGCGGATCCGCACGATGTGTGGATTGGCCACCATGGCAAGATGATACAATTCTTGCCGCCCGATGCCGTGGTGGGGACCACTTCGCTGCGCCGCGCGGCACAGGTGCGGGCCAAGCGAGCTGATATCCGTGTCGAGCCGCTGCGCGGCAATATTGACACCCGGTTGGCCAAGGTGCGGCAGGGGACAGTCGCAGGAACCTTCCTAGCCAAGGCTGGTTTGGATCGCACCGGTTTGCTGCCGGATGACGCCGTTGTGTTGCCGCTGGATGAATTTATACCCGCCGTGGGGCAGGGCACTTTGGCACTGGAGTGTCGGGCTGACGACCAATCCACCATTGCGGTGACGCAAATGATCCACGATGCACAAACGCATGCCGCCCTGATGTTTGAACGCAGGGTGGTAGCCGCACTGGCGGGCGATTGCCTTGCCCCCATCGGCGTGCTGGCGCGGCCCCGAAATCTGGACCTTGCGGCAGCCACGGGCTGGACAGTGCGTGCGTTTATTGCGATGCCCGACGGATCAGACATGGCCCGCGCCTCGCTTATGGGAGAGCAGTTGAATGAGGAACTCTTTTCGCTGCTGATTGAAACACTGCATCGCCGCGGGGCACAGGAGATTATGGCTCGATTGGCGGGATCCTGATATGCCTGGGTATTGTTAATACTTTAACAACGGCTGGTCAGATTGAATCGCCTTTACCGCATGCCCAACCGGCGATTCGTGTGTGACGGCTGGCAACTCGATTACAATGCCGGTATGGATGAATGCAAAACCCCCGCGATCAGTGTGGTGATGCCAGCGTACAACGCGGCCGGATATATCCGACCTGCCATTGAATCTATCTTACATCAGACTTTTACCGATTTTGAATTTATTATTATTGATGACGGTTCGACGGACGGCACCGCCGCGATAGTCGAACATTATAATGATTCACGGATCCGCTTTTTCAGGCAGCCGAATCAAGGGTTGGCCACCACCTTGAATCGCGGGATTGAATTATCAAAAGGGTGTTTGCTGGCAAGACAGGATGCCGACGACGTAGCTTATCCAGAGCGGTTCACAAAACAAAAGGCATTTCTCGACAATCATCCTGAAATTGCCATGGTGGGGACGGCGGCGGAAATCTGGGTGGAGGATAAGCCAAGTGGACGATATCACCGGCATCCCTGCCATCCGGCAGACCTTGCCTTGGCAATGCACTTTGATAACTATTTCGTACACAGTTCAGTCATGATTCGCAGATGCGTGTTCGACGCAGTGGGCCTGTATTCGTCGGCCAAAGCCCGTCAACCGGAGGATTTCGACCTCTGGTCGCGTGTGGCCAGAGAATTTACTCTGGCCAATTTACCTGAACCGCTGGAAGTTTATCGCGAGCGTGCCGGAAGTATCTGTCGCACGGATCAATTTGAAAGCAAATGCATCACGATGGCGGCGGAAAACATCGCCATTACACTCGGATACAGCGCGCCGCGGGAGATCGATCGTCATTTGGCGTCGCTCATGCGCGGCCAGCGGCCTCATGGCGAAAAACTCGACCTTGCGGCGATCGAAGCATTGCTGGCAAACTTGGTGAACCGAATTGGTGCCAGGTATGGAATTACAGATACCGCAGGCTGGAATGCGGCCATCAAGCGGCGCGAGACGTTGCGACATCAGTATGATCGCTTTTATTCCCCCTGGAGTTTTATGCGAAAGTTGCGGCACCGGGCAGGCATGACGGCACAGATGGTTCAATCATTGATAAAATAATGCAATTCCTCCGATGGTTCGGGAGTATCCGGTGCCTGCACCATTTGCGGTGCCATACGCCCGACTGCACGTCACCGGTTGATCAAGTCAGCTTTTTCCCAATGCGCGACGCCAACGACGGCACCGGTTCCGGCAGTGGACCATAGCAGCGTTCCCAATGATGGCGAAGATTTTGGTGGTATTGGCTTAATACCTCATCCAAGGTACCGGCCGAAAGCGAAAAGCGCTTTTCCATTCGCTTCGCCAGACGTATCAGCAGATTTCGCAGTGATTCATACTTAACACCACGGACGGCAGGATTCTGCCCCCGGATCAAGGCTGCGAGAACACGATGCGTTGATCTCACCCACAGGCTGCCGCTGGCGTAGGCGATATTCTCGCTTGCAAGCATGACGCAATTGGCGTCAAAATTGGCCGTGGCGCAAATGCTGCCCGGGTGCATGCGATAGATAACCAGAACATCCGGCAGATTGGCCATCGCATACCGCCGTCCCACCCGGGACCAAAGCTCAAAATCCTCATGACGTCTGGACTCACACTCGGTAAAAACACCCACTGCCTTGACGACGTTCCGCCGCACCATCACAGAGCTATGCACCACGTGATTTTCAAAGAGCATTTCAAAAGCAAGTTCCGGTGCTGCACATGGATGGCGATAAAAACGCCCGGACGGCCCGCCATTTTCCCAGATTTCCGCCGCGGCTCCGATCAGGCCAACCTCCGGATGGGTCTCCAAAAATGCCAACTGCTTTTCAAAACGCGTCGGCAGCGCAATATCGTCAGCATCGAGAAAGGCCAGAAATCGCCCTTCGGCACTGCGCATGCCGCGATTTCGCGCCGCCGCTGCGCCAGCGTTGGGTTGGAGGATCAGGCGGATCCGCTTATCATCAAATAATCGAACCTTGGCGGCCGTATCATCCTTTGACCCATCATCTACTATGATCAATTCAAAATCGGGCGTGGTTTGATCAAGTACCGATTTGATGGCGTCGACAATGAAAGCGCCCGTGTTATACGCCGGCATAATGACGCTTATGGTCGGCTTGACATCATTGGCCATCACACACATTCCTGAAGCACACGAACGCCTGTCCCGAACCCGATTCTAGCAGGGAAAATGTTTCAGGCCAGATCACGCAGCCTCAATTGCCAACCACTTATCAGGCAGCAGGTCGACCGTATTCGATTTGGCCTCCTGAAACCAGCGATTTGGCGCGATAACCATTCTATCTACAAGCGGGTTGAGCCAGGCCCCCCACCACGAAAAGCTGCTGTTGGCAAGAATATGATGCTTGCATGCCGACATCAAACGTAAATCTGCGGCCGGAGACTCCGGCGAGTTAATATCGACTACCTTCATCGGCGCGTTGGGTTTGAAATGGTCTTTAACCCATTGCGGCTCGTCTGAAAATACAAACAGATGGACATCAGGTGCCCGCTCCTGCATCATGGCGACCGCCCGGCGATAGTAACCCTCTGAAGGGGTACCGTGGTAGGCGGCAGTGTGTTTTTCGGTGATGTAATCGCCTCTGCGAAAGTGCAGTGACACAGCAGTAACCGCGCTGATTTCATCCAGCATGATCTGATTTTTTTTATCCAGTGGGGATGCCAATTGAAGGTCAGCGCGTATCTGATCAGCCACAGCCTGGAAATATTTTTCGGTCTGCCAATATCCTATCAGATGCAACGAGGTGCCGGGACGAAGCATCACGATCTCAGGGTCAAATTCAAAATGCTTTTCCCGCAAAATCTCCACGCGGTCAAACCATCGAGCCAGCAGGCCAGTTCGGCCTCCATCGGGACGGGAAACGACGGGAAGGGTTGACGGAAAGCGAAAAGCGCCAAGCTCACAGCGACGCTTGGGGTCATTTTTCAAGGCGTTATCATCCAGCAGCATCTGAGCATTCAGGCGGAGACACATCGCGCGGGCCACCGCATATTGGAACAACTGGTTGCCCAATCCGCCCTGCAACCGGGAAATAACTCTCAATGGTCGCCTCCACCGGACGCACTTACCTTGCAACCAGCGACACAAAAAATATTTTGATTCGGTATCGCATCCAGGAGATGGCCTCCGTGAGAGAGCCAATTCGCATATGGGTAATGTCGGCCCTGTCGCAGATAGGCGGTCAGCGGGTGCGATTGCCGTCCGGCAGCGTCTAATTGTTCGACGGCAGCGGCAA
>DZDI01000200.1 GCA_022730455.1 Phycisphaera mikurensis
GTTTTGCACTGTAAAAAGAAAGCTCAATGAATGTCAACGTAATAAAAAATGTATGTTTTCCCCATTTGAATCCAGTCCCTTCAGCGCACCCTGATAACAACCGGCTCAGATATATGTCTGTTACTGCCTGTTCAAAATTTGATCAAACTGGTGCATATTATTGCCAGCTTCATACCTTGTTTCTCTGTATGCTCATCATGAAACGGTCAAGAGCTGAAAAATAAGCCTCCTGATTGACCGCCAGGATGGTGTTGTGGTCTCCCCGATCAAAGATGAGCAGCTCTTTCGGCTCATTGGCCCAGTCGTACAGACGTTCAGCATGGGATACGGATACCAGGTCGTCATTGCGGGTGTGCATGATCAGCACCTGCCCATTGAATGCACTGATCTTCGCCTGCTGGTTGAGATGAGTATGTACTGACTGCTGCAACCCCTCCAGTGTTGTGTCCAGGTCGCCGGGGGTAACCCGCACCAGAATCCTCTCCAATGGATCAGCCAGACCACTTTCGATAATCAGGCCGGCGGCATCGGGATACAGTGCTGCCCCATGCAGCGCATAGAGAGACCCGAGAGAACGACCAAAGAAGATTATCCGATCAGGCGTCAGGCCACTTGCAGCAATGATCAGCTCAACATCATCCAGCATTGAGGCGAGTGCCGGTTCACCAGTGGACATGCCGTACCCACGGAATTCAGCCAGGAAAAGATTGGCGCCGATACCGGCTATCCGCTGTTCAAACGCGCCCAGGTAGTCCGCCACTGTCTCACCGTTTCCGTGGAAATGGATAATCGTCGGCAGGTCATCTGAAATGTGCCGATAGTGACACCCCAATCGAAAACCATTCCCTTGCACAGAGAAGGGAGTAGCAAACCGGTTCGACCAGGGATAAAAGTAGCGTGAGGTGAGAATTGGGTGATCAAGAATCGGATCGGTCATGCGGAGTGCAGCCTCGCTATCATATTTATCAAGGGATGAACCAAGGATCATCATTGAAAACGGCGTTTTTGCACGCTTCAGCGGCAATCGAATCCAGCCACATCATACCTTTCGCCGAAACCACGCCAGTACCGCATCAAGCGATTGCGCGCCAGGAAGTTGATCAACAACGCGGCCCTGCTTCACCAATACCATCGCCGGAATACCCCTGATACCGAAGCGTGCTGCCAGTTGCGGATTGTCCTGGGTGTTGATTTGTACTACTGCCGCCTGGCCGGCCAGTTTTTCTGCAACAGTTCGCACCACCGGCGCGAAGGTGTGGCAGTGCGGTCAGGTCGGCGCCCAGAACTCGATCAGTACAGGGCCTGGATACGAGTTGACAAATGAATCGAAGGTTCGATCAGTCATCTGCCGGGGTCGGTAGTACATCGCTGGCAGCATTGACTTGCAACTGCCGCAACGTCCACGGAGTCCCTCTTTATCAGCCGGGATGCGGTTGGCGGTGCCGCAGGCAGGACAGGTGATGATATGGGAAGCAGATGACATGGCTCGTTACCTCGATGTTTGCTGAAGCTCTTCGCGTAGCTGCTCCAGTCCCTTTTGGTGACTCTCGCTCAAAAAAGCGGGGGATAATTCATCATGAGGCCGTTACCGCAGAAACAGCAGAAACCGGCGCTGCTACCTGGCGATTTCCTCGGCATATCTGCCCCGTTTGTTCTCACGGATCAACTCGAATACATTCCGCTTCTTTTTTAATTACCCTACGGACCTGTATTCCCTGGTACGGCTTTGCATCCGGGCAGCGACTTTAAAGCGGTTGCGGCACGTTGAAGGTGCCAATCACACTATGGGACTGAATCAGCACTAAACACTGATTTTGGCCACCAAGCACGACCAGGTCGTTAAGCCCATCGCCGTCGATATCGCCCGCTGCCACACGGCTCGCCGCAATTGGCAAGTTGTAAGAGCCTGCCAGAGCGAAAGCACCACCTCCGGACTGCGTGAACAGATTAAGCCGCGACTGGACCGTTGAAGGCGAGCCCACCGGAAAGAATCCGACCACTGCGACGTCGGGCCGACCATCACCATTCAGATCAGCGACCGTTGCGCTGTCAATGCCCTTGATGTCGGCGAGCGAGGTATCAACAGGTGCGGAGAAGGTGCCCGGCTGCGATTCCTGCAGCAGTACCGAGAGCTTGGCATTGTAGTCGGAGCTAAACGGTGTGAAGAAGGCGAACAGATCATGACTGCCGTCGCCGTTATAATCGTCAATAGCCAGAAGGCCCACATTCAGCCCTGTCTGCGGTGCCAGAGCCGTTACCGGGCCGAGCGTTCCGTTTGTCTGCTGCAGGCTAACGGCAAGCACGCCGTTCGGGGTATAGCCGCTTCTTGCCAGATAGATCCACATGAACAGGTCAGCACGGCCATCTCCATTTAGGTCACCCGCAGTAAGGCTGGACGAAGAGCCTGGCAACGTAAAATCTACCGCCGACAGGAACGTACCACGCTGTGCCGGGTTCTGATAGAGCAGCACAAGTCGGTTTGAATCTACCAGATCGTCGGCGATTGCGATATCCGGTACACTGTCACCGTTGAGGTCAGCAATTGTAGCCTTATAGTTGTAGACGCCGCTGACGATCTGTTGTGGGGGGAGGAATTGTCCATTCTTGACTGGGTCCTGCAGCAGCAGCCATACTGCTCGCCCATCTGGGTCGGTCACCACCAAATCGGGCAGCCCGTCACCGTTGATATCGCCTACTTCTATTTTCCACGGGTAAGTGCCGACCACATAGGTATCGGGTGACGCGAACACCCCTAGACTAGTCTGACGATAGACCATGAGGCGGCCCTCGCGTTGTGACGCGCTTGTGGCCAACATGGCGAGGGTTATGACATCAGACAGGCCATCACCGTCGATGTCGGTCACATAGATATCAGTTTCGACCCAGGACGGGTAGAGCCAGGAATCGCTACCCCCTCCGCCGCCACAACCAGCTATTAAAAACATAACACTTGAAAAAGCGATGATTTCGATTAACTTTTTCATGGCGTCACCCATTATGGTTATTTTGTAAAGGCAAGTAATTCTCTGCCAGGAAATAAAGACCCGTCGATTTCTGTCCCTCCTTCTCTGCACCCTGTTACGAAGCTCAACCAACCTTTACTTATTCGACAGAATCCACCGGCCGACTACTCAACGGCTTGTGTTTTCCAAGGTGGTATGGACTTTGCCGGTTTAATGCCCAACTCAATGTTGTTCTGGCGCAGGAGCTCTTCAAGGTGATGGACCAAGAAGCCATATTTGCCTCCGCCATTACATAGAAACATTATAGCCTGCTCATGGGTTATTGCAACCTGACCGGTTCTTTTCTGCCGCTTCAGCCGCTTGATTCGTGGTGCTACAGGTTTCGTATAAGGGGGCGTTGCGCTTGCGTGCAAAAAGTCTACTTTCGATCCTCGCGACCCTCCCCGTATAGCGTCATAGATCTGATTTTATTGTACCCCCACATTCCTGATC
>DZDI01000201.1 GCA_022730455.1 Phycisphaera mikurensis
CCTAACCCCATCTTGCGCCTGACCCAACTCACCCTCGCCATCGCCACCGCGCTCGGCGCACTGCCCAGCGCCTATGCGGCAGTCGATGTGAATCAAACCCTGCTCACCGTCGAACAAAAAGTCGCGCCAAACCTGCTGTTTGTTCTTGACGACTCCGGCTCAATGACTTGGGACTTTATGCCTGATGCTGTTGGCAGCTATAGCACGATAAGGCGGAAATCACCCGATCAAAATGGCGTGTACTACAATCCGGCAACCTTATATTCCCCTCCGCCCCAAGCAACGGGAACCTCCTATCCAATAGCTTCGTTTAATAAAGCCCCCCTGAATGGCTTCAACCCAATCAACACCACAGACATAAACGAGAGCAGCAATCTTAAAATCTGTGACAAAAATGGAAAAAATTGTAAATTTTACTCTGGATTTTTTTATTACACCTACAATGGCGATGGTGGAAATTGCGACACAACAAAAGACACATGCTACACACTGCACGTCATCTCCGATGACTGCACTGCATTCACTAATGCGGGTCATGACTGCAAATCAGATGCCGCCCTAAAAACCAATGTTGCCAACTGGTACAGCTATTACAGAACGCGTCTGAACACTGCAAAATCCGGCGTTATGAAGGCGTTCTCCAATATGGATCAAACCTTCCGATTTGGTTATGGTGCAATTAACAACGATGAAATTTCAACCACCAGCAGCAAAGCCGCCGTCACCCCATTTGGTGATGGAACCTCGGGCACACGCAAAGCAGAGTTTTGGAACTGGCTCGCCGCAAAGACAGCCGGCAGTGGCACGCCATTACGCACGGCTCTTGATGCCGCCGGAACGTATTATCAAAGCCTTACACCCTGGAAAGAAAGCTCATCGGATAGCACAGGCATTGAATGCCGACAAAGCTTTACCATTATGACCACCGATGGATTTTGGAATTCCGACTCCATTGATGTGGGTAATCAATACACCAGTTTTTCGCAAACCGACATAAGCGGCCAGACCAAAACGTTCGATGTGAATGTTGCACCATTTAACGGCGGCAACGCATCCAGCGGAAGCTCGCTGGCACAAATTGCCATGAAATACTGGAAAACCGACTTACGCGATGATTTGGTGAACGATGTACCGACCAGCTCCAAAGACCCCGCTTTCTGGCAACACATGACCACCTTCGGGGTCGCACTTGGTTATGACCCGGTCAATATCACACCCAGCACAGCCACCATCGATCAGATATTCGCCTGGTCGCGTGGCGAAGCACCTGCCATTACGGGTTTCAGCTGGCCAACGCCCAGTGAAAGCAACGTCAATAACATTGCCGACTTGGCACACGCCGGTGTGAATGGGCATGGCGGTTTCTTTTCTGCAAAAAACCCCGACCAGTTTGCCAGCAGCCTCAAAAGCGCGCTCAAAGATGTCGAAGCGCGTCAGGGTGGTGGTGCGGGTCTTGCCGCCAACTCCACCCAACTGGGTACAAACTCGGTGGTGTATCAGGGGCTATTCACCTCCGGCGTGTGGACGGGCGATTTGAAAGCCTTTGCACTTGACCCTGTAACCCGCAACATCAGCACCACGCCCACATGGAGCGCCGCCAGCAAGCTCCCCGTCCATACGGATCGCACTATCAAGACGATGGGCGATAAAGGCGCAATAGACTTTAAGTGGGCAAACCTAACCCCCACCCAACAAGCCGCGCTTGATAATAGCGAACCCCTGGTCAACTACCTGCGCGGCGATGCTACTAACGAGGAAAAAAACACGGGCACGTATCGCAGCCGTGCAACGCCTATCGGCGATATTGTCCACTCGCAACCGGTGTATGTTGGCGCGCCGAACCCCGGCTTTTTTGCTAACAAGACCTTTACGGGTGCGACTGCTTATACGACTTTTGCCTCAAATCAAGCCACCCGTAGCCCGATGGTTTACATTGCCGCCAACGATGGCATGTTGCATGCCTTCGATGCCGCCACGGGCATAGAGAAATTTGCCTATCTGCCCAATGCCGTCATTCTAAATGGCTTGAAGGAGCTTGCCGACCCTCTGTATGCGCACAAATACTTCAACGATGGTGAAGTGACTGTGGCCGATGTTTACACGAGCGGAAAATGGCGCACCATTCTGGTCGGCTCAACAGGACTGGGAATCTCCAAGTCTGTTTATGCTCTGGATATCACAGACCCCGCGTCGATCTCAGTTCTTTGGGAGCAAAGCGGCGGCAATATCGGCCAAGTTTCCGGCAAGCCAGTTATTGCTCAAACCGGTAACGGAACGTGGAAAGCATTACTCGGTAATGGCTACAACAGCAGCACCGGCAAGGCCGCACTGCTTCAGTTTGATGTCGAGGACGGTAGCCTGGAAACGGCCGCTACCGATAATCTACTTGATAACGGCCTCGCGCAGGCGGTGTCTTGGGATGTTGATAATGATGGTATTCAAGATTGGGCTTTTGCAGGCGATCTAAAGGGTGGTGTCTGGAAGTTTGATCTTGCCGTCCCCACCAACACAGGCACAAAAGTGTTCACCGCCAAAGATGCCTCAGATGTCGCCCAGCCCATTACCGCAGGTATGCTGATCGGCAAAGACCCACTCACAGGTTATACATGGGTGTTCTTTGGTACAGGTAAGTTCTTGTCGACCGATGACACAGCTGACAAGCAAAAACAATCATGGTATGGCTTGATTGTTGACGGCAATGGTGGCCTGGTGAGCGCGCTTTCCAGTGGGCGCTCAAGTTTGCTTCAGCGCAAGATTACCACTGAAGTAGATAGCACCACAGGCTTGGATAAGCGTGCGGTGGATGTGGGTGTCGATGGCGATATGACCGGAAAGTCAGGCTGGTACATGGATCTTGTCTACAACGGTATCGCCGAGGGTGAGCGTATGCTGCTTCCCAACCAGTTCAACGGCAATATGTTGATCGGTACGACCATGATTCCAGACAACAGCAATATTTGCCGCACGGGGGGCAGAGGTTGGATTTACGCCATCAATCCATTCCTCGGCACAAATCCGAAGGCCACCTATTTTGACGTGAATGGTGACGGAATCGCAGATAGCAATGACATGATAGGCTCTACCCCCGTTGCAGGCATCGGTTTCGACACAGCACCCAATCAGCCCACCTGGGTTGGCGGCTTGATGCTTGTCGGTATGGCCGATGGCTCATCGACAGAGATTGAAACCTTTGGCGGCGGCGGCGCAGCCAGCCGTGTTTCTTGGCACGAAATCGTCAATCAGTGAGACTTAAACACATGAATAGTTCACGCGGATTTACCTTGATTGAGATGATGATCGTGGTGGCGATTATCGCCATCCTCGCGGCTATTGCCATTCCAAGCTACCAGGCGCACATCATCAAAACCAACCGCGCAGCGGCGACGGCCTGCCTGCTGGAACAGGCGCAGTTTATGGAGCGGTTTTACACCA
>DZDI01000063.1 GCA_022730455.1 Phycisphaera mikurensis
CCCTATTCAAAAAAACGGCAAATTCCTCGCGGTCAGGACCGACCCAATGTCGTTGGCCCGCCAATAGTTAAAACTGATGAAATATCCGGGCTAAGGGACTATGGGCTTTTGAAGCCTGCGTTTTTTGAGGCATGAGGAAGATGCTCTGAACCAGCAGCTTACCGGGCGGCGTCCTGCCGCCCGGCCAGCTTGTCGGCCGTTGTCACATAGCCGATGGCACTGTGCAGCCGCACCGTGTTGTAGTGCTTGACAAACTTGGTCACCGATCGGCGGGCATCCTCCAGAGATAACGGCGTTTGCGTTCGGATACACTCGCTCTTGACGCTTTTGTGCCAGCGTTCGATCTTGCCATTGCTCTGAGAGAGCGTCGAAGATTATGGACCTCAATTGACACGTACCATTCCCATCTGTACAATCCGCCGTCCATTTTAGTGTTCGTGTACGCTCGGCAGGGAGAATGGCCGGTAGCCATCCTTTAAGCTCCCGTGCGGTGTGCTGGTTCGTTGTTGGATGTCGGTTTGATTTTAAGGATGTGGTGTCATGCGCAAATTAGTGGCTGAATTTATTGGTACGTTTTGGCTGGTTTTTGGCGGGTGTGGTAGCGCGCTTATATCGGCGGCATTTCCACATCTGGGCATCGGCTTTTTAGGTGTAGCGTGCGCTTTTGGTTTGACAGTGATGACCGGTATTTATGCAGTCGGCTACATTTCCGGTGGGCATTTCAACCCGGCTGTAACCATAGGCGTCTGGGTGGCGGGGCGCATCCCGGTGAAGGATGTACCCGGTTACATTATTTCTCAGGTGCTTGGAGCCATTGCTGCGGCCGGAACACTTTATGTAATTGTGCATGGCCGACCGGGCTTTGTCACTGGAAGTTTTGCATCTAACGGGTACGGCTCGTTAAGCCCCGGTCACTACAGCATGATGGCCTGCTTCCTAGGCGAAGTGGTATGCACGTTTTTCTTTCTGTATGTTATTTTAGGGGCCACATCGGCTAAAGCGCCCGTCGGTTTTGCTGGAGCGGCAATCGGTTTATGCCTGACACTGATCCATTTGGTGATGATCCCCGTGGATAATACGTCGGTCAATCCGGCACGCAGCACGGGGCCGGCCTTGTTTGCAGGTGGCCATTATGTGCAGCAACTCTGGCTGTTTTGGGTTGCCCCCATTATCGGGGCTATCATTGCTGGTGCCGTGGCACGTTGGATACATTGCGCAAAGGATTGAAGCTGTTTCAGACCTGATACGGCGGCAAAAAAGTTTCTACCAGCTATTGTGCCTTTTGGGTTTACGCCCACCTTTGGCATTTGCGACCGCGTGAACAGAGCTCGCATCGGGCCGTTGAATCTGCACCTTGTTAGGAACGCCAAGCTCGCGTAATTTATAGGTTTTCCGGCACGGGCCGGAAGGTGGATTTTCGCGAGCGGTTTTTAGCGGTGTAAAGGAAACGATTGATATGAGCCAACCGGTATTCAAACACGTGACTGTACCATCCAATGGACAGGCTATCACCATCACCTCGGATGAAAAACTCCACGTACCTGACCACCCCATCATCCCTTTTATCGAAGGAGATGGCACAGGAGCAGACATCTGGCGGGCCAGCGTACGCGTGATCGATGCGGCCGTCTTTAAGGCCTTCGGTGGTAAAAAAAAGATTGCATGGATGGAAGTCTACGCCGGTGAAAAGGCCTTCAACAAATTCAAAACTGGCGAACCGGTTGGGGACGCTGCCGCCTGGCTGCCAACCGAAACCGTGGATGCCTTTAAGCATTTTCTTGTGGGTATTAAGGGGCCGCTGACTACACCCGTCGGCGGAGGCATCCGGTCATTGAATGTGGCGTTACGCCAAATGTTGGATTTATACGTTTGTCTGCGACCGGTACGCTACTTCAAAGGAGTACCCAGCCCTGTCAAGCGACCCGAGGCCGTGGATATGGTCATATTTCGGGAGAACACTGAGGACATTTATGCCGGGATTGAATGGGCTGCCGACAGTGATGAGGCCCGAAAAGTTATTGAATTTTTGAAAAAGGAATTCCCCAAATCACACGCTAAAATTCGCTTTCCAGACACGGCGGGTATCGGTATTAAGGCCGTGAGCCGGGAAGGCACTTACCGCCTTGTGGATGCGGCGATTGAATACGCCATCCGGCACAAACGTAAAAGTGTCACGCTGGTGCACAAGGGCAACATCATGAAGTTCACTGAAGGCAGCTTCCGTGACTGGGGCTACCAATTGGCCAAGGAAAAATATGGCGCTGTCGAGATTGATGGGGGTCCTTGGTGCAAGTTGCCCAATGGCGTCATCATAAAAGATGCCATTGCGGACATAACTCTGCAGCAGGTACTTACCCGCCCGGAAGATTTTGACGTCATCGCCACTTTGAATCTCAATGGCGACTATTTAAGCGATGCTCTGGCCGCCCAAGTGGGGGGGATCGGCATAGCGCCCGGCGGCAATGTGAACTATCACACGGGACATGCGATTTTTGAAGCAACACACGGCACTGCTCCCAAATATGCTAATCAAGATAAAGTCAATCCGGGTAGCGTTATCCTGTCCGGTGTCATGATGCTGGAGCATCTGGGGTGGCAAGCCGCCGCTGACATGATTGTGCATTCGCTTGAAAAGACAATCGGCAATAAGGTGGTAACCTACGACTTTGCCCGCTTGATGCCAGGTGCACACGAGGTAAAGTGCAGTGAATTTGCCAACGCTATGATTGGCAACATGTAACGGTGCTGGGCGGCCGTCACCGGGAAAGTTTTTATTTAAGAAAGCGAGGTTGTTCGATGGGCGAACAATTTAAAGGCCAGACGATTATGGTGGTTGACGATGATGCCGATGTGCTGACAACTATAATGGCGGCGCTCTCCAGCACCGGCGCCAAGCTGGTATCGGCGTCCGACGGTAAAACCGCCGTTGAAATTGCTGAAAAAGAGAATCCAGATCTCATTGTGCTCGATATGATGTTACCGGGGCGCAGCGGGTTTCTGGTTTTGGAACGCATCAAGGGGCGGAAACCCAAGGGCAGTAAGCCGCGTGTGATCATGATCACCGGCAACTTGGGCACACGCCACAAGACCTATGCGGAATCTCTGGGAGTGGATGATTATATTAATAAACCATTCCGTATTGATCGCCTGATGGGATCAATGGAAAAATTGCTTACGCCGCAAGCTGATTAGTCTCAGCCAGGCGTCGTGGTTGATTATGCCAGAGCTGCCTGAAGTTGAAGCCGTGCGCCGCCATCTGGTTGCTGCCGTCGAAGGGCGGCGGATCGAGTCTGTGCGGGTGCTGCGTGCCGACTATATCCGGTACACAGCATTTCCGCTGGCAGAACTCTCCGGGTGCGAGCTGCGAACCATCAATCGTCATGGGAAGCGGCTATTCTGGCCTTTCGTGCCGCAAGGCTGCATGGTATCTCATTTAGGGATGTCAGGAAGGGTGACGCTGCGTTCATCGGGTGATCCTTCGCTGGCGCATACCCATTTGATCATCGCCATCGCCGGGGGCATTTATTTGCACTTCAGCGATCCACGGCGTTTTGGTGGCGTGTGGCTTTATGAGTCGGAAGTCGACGCCGCTGCAGCGCACGTGTACCGCAAAATGGGTGTTGATGCATTGAGCCTGCGGGAAGAGGACTTAACGGTATGGTCACGCAAGGCGACCAGCCTTAAAGCCGAACTGCTGAGTCAAAAGACAGTGGCGGGATTGGGTAATATCTATGTTGACGAGGCGCTCTGGATGGCCCGGCTGCATCCGATGCAAAAAGTGCGGCGCATAACGCGCGAATCTCGTGGACGATTGGTGGCATGCATTGGTCAAGTATTGCGGGCTTCGCTGCGTCATGGTGGCACCACTTTTCGTGACTATCGGGATGCCAAAGCCAATCGTGGTGGTTTTGGGCAAAGATTGGCTGTTTATGGTAAAGCTGGACATCCCTGTCAAAGATGTGGAGCAGTGTTGCAAAGTCTGGTCATTGCGCAGCGTTCGACCGTCATATGCCCCAAATGTCAACTGCGTAGAAATCACGGCAGGAATGCGAATTGAATGTAGAATCTATGCCAGTGGCTACCGATGGGAATAAGCATGTTTCATCATCCCAGTTTTATATTTTTGCTAGCCTTGCTGGTACTGATCACCTCGGGCATTGTCAACTATTTTCGGCCTGACCAAAAGAGCATGGCTCCGTCAGTTGTTACGATCATCGCATTGGCTATGGCCGTGGGGCTTGCCATAGGCGGGGTGACATGGAAGCTTGGCCATATCGGTCGGCCAGTATCTCCGACAAGTTCAGGACTTGTCATTCATTGGCTGCAAGTGCCGGGTAGCGGTTTGGTCAATCAGCCTGTCTGGATTAATGTGGGTATTCGCAGCGATACGCTCGGCGTTGCTTTTTTTATAACGGTATTGTTGATTTGTTTGTTAGGGCAAATCCATTTAAGCGCATCCATCCGGAAAAATGAACCTCAGGCTCTATATTATGCATTTGCTGTATGGGCCACGGCTGCTATAGCAGCGGCATTTTTGGCGGTTAGCGTGCTGGAACTTCTGGCTTTCATGTTACTTGCCGCACTGCTGGGGTGGCTGATGTTAATGCTGAGTCGGGATGAGCCAGTGACCGGCCCGGGCTTGATTGCGGCCGGCCCGCTGCTGATTCCGATTGGCTTGGCCGGTGCCAGTTTGGCGCTGGTGGCGGCTGGCACAAACGCCGGTGGTTTGCATTGGCTGGCCAGCGCAGACGCATGGCCTAAACCTGTTCTTTCAGCCGCGGGCCGTTTAACGGGTGGATCTTCCGTAAGCGATATGGCAGGAATACTGGCTGGTTTAGGCGTGTTGGGGTTTGGTGCTCAGATACCGTTTCAAATCTGGCCGCACGGATATTCCAAATCCGCTCCATCATCGATTTATTTGTTGATGGGTATTTTAATTTTGGGTGCAGCTCCCTTCCTGGCCCAACGTCTGTATCCGTTTTTTAATCTGGATAGTCGGCTGTTTATTGCCGTGGCGGCGGCGGCCACGGCATTAATGTCGGCGCTGGCCACGCTGGCGCAGGCCGACATAAGACAGATTCTCGCCGGTTTAACCAGCGCTATCGCGGGTATATCTCTGGTATTTATCATGACCGGCTCAATTGCTGCGGGCTTGGCGCTGGCTCTAATAGGGTTAGTGGCCATGACGGGCTTGATGATGATCGCCGGAACGGTCATTCATGCCGCCGACCGTCAGACCGATCTAAGCCGCTTGGGAGGGTTGTGGCGGCGGTTGCCACTTTCCACTATTTTTTCATTTGTTCTGATCGTTGCCCTGACGGGTGGTGTCCATCTGGGAACTGCGGACTCATTACGCATAGGCGTGATTAACCTGCATGCCTATGCGTCTGCGCTGGGCGTGTGGGGTATGTTGCTATGCTGGGCACCACTGCTGGCACTGCCGCTGGTTAGTATATCCCTTTTACGGTGGTGGTGGAGAATTTTTATTATTAAGTCCTCTGCATCGGATTCAACTGCCATGCGGGAATCGCCATTGCATACGTTTCCGCCATTGATTCTGCTTGTCGGTGCGTGGGTCGCTGGCAGCGCCTTTTTAAATCTTCCCCTGTTGATCCACCGTACGATCTCACGTCAACACGCGGTTGCCGTCTTAAATCCGCATGGCCTGGTGGGAATAGCGATTGCGTACATTCCCTGGGGGTTTGCCGTGGCATTGTTGCTTGTGGGGCTGGCATATAGCCGTGGGGTTCAACCCGTGCGTACTGTGGCAAGATGGCCTGGAATCAATCTGGTATGCCGCTGGCTTGAAGCCAACATGTATGTGGCTGAGATGTACAGCTTTGTCCTGGCACGGCCGATTCGGATATTGTCCGTGATGCTGGCGTTTCTTGATGAATGGATTGCAGGTTGGCTGGTTGTGATGCTGGCTCTGGGCATTGGTGTGCTGGGACTGCTGGTTGCGACAGTCGATGGCATGTGGACACTTCGCTGGTGGCCGCCGCAGGGACGACGCATGCCGCCCGTTGAAACGCTGGCGAAAGTAAAAGCCCCCAATCAGACCGCGTCTTAGGTCGTCTTTAATGGAGCATTAATTGGCATCATTCAACTACAGTACGATTCTCACCTGGTTGATTGCTCTTCCATTGATTGGGTCGGCCATTGTGACTTTGCTGCCATGGAACCGCGTTAAGCTCGTCCGAAACACAGCGATTGCCACTCTGTCCGGGATGGTGGCGCTGACTGCGGTTGCCGTGCGACTTTTCAACTGGGCCCCATCAGTGGCTTCCCATTTTCAACTCATGCAAATGTGGCCGTGGATACCGGCTCTTCATGCCTCCTATTTTGTGGGGGTAGACGCACTGTCTTTGTATATGATACTCTTCATCACAGCGCTGGGGCTTTTAACAGCTTTGGGGAGTTACGGCGTCGGGCATCAATTACGAGCCTATTACATATCTATTATGCTACTAACAGGCTTTATGGTCGGCGCACTGGCCGCTGAAAATATATTTTTATTTGCTCTCTTTTTTATCCTTTCAATATTTCCCATGTATTTCATTACAGGTTTATGGGGCGGAGAACGGCGCCAAGCGGCGGCGCTTAAATTCGGCCTGCTGACTTTAATCTCATCGGGGTTGCTGTTTGCCGCCGTGTTTCTAGCCCCTCATGCGGCACATATGCAGACGGCTTCATCGCTGAAAAATGCTGGACTCTCGCATTGGGTTATGAGCCGTGATTTGGCGATTCTCGCGGCTGGGCGACTTTCCACGGCGCAATGGTTTCTTTGGTTGATACTCATTGCCCTTGGTCTGCGTATTGGGTTGCCCGGACTGCACATCTGGCTGCCGGATTTTTGCTGTGAAAACACAGGCGCCCCGGCCATGCTGGTGCTGGGGGCGAATTTTATGCTCGCCGCCTATGCCGTCGAACGGCTTGCCGGCCCGCTCCTGCATCTTCAGTCTGCCCATCTGCGTGTGTGCATCGCCTGGGTGGTGGGGATTGGTGTGATATTAATGGCACTTTCCGGCTTGGCCCAGAATGATCTCGGACGGCTTATCGCCAGTTGGATGAGCCTGCAAGCCGGCCTCATTTCACTTGGTGTTCTGGCGTTTACGTCCGATTCGCTGGAGGGCGCGATGCTTGAAACCGTAGGCGCTGTCATCACTCTCGCGAGCTTACTCTGGGTGTGCTATATGCTGCAAATGCGAGCGCACCATCGTGATTTAAGCCGTCTGGGCGGCATATCTCAATTAATGCCCGGCTTATTTGGTTTGTCGCTACCCGGTTTCATTGCGGCGATGGCTGTGCCGGGGTTCTGCCTGTTCGCCGGCGAGTTTTTGGTTACCCGATCGGTGTTTGGATTGCATCCCGGCAAGCATTCGGCACTCGGTTTTTCATCTTTCGCGCATTGGCAGGCAGTGTTGGGTGTGACGGTGATATTGGGACTATTTATTATGATTGCCACACTGTTATGGACGATTGAGCGCGTCTTTTTTGGTAGTCCGCGACCCGAGTATTCACACTTTCGAAAGCTCAGTCGGATGGAGCGATTGATCTTGGTGCCGCTGGTTATTTTTAATTTGGCATTGGGACTATTTCCGATGTGGCTGATTATAGATCCTCTTTCTTCAACTATTCGCGCACTGGCGCACATTGGTGTGAATTGACCCTGCGTGCTGTGAGCGGTGCCGTCACAATGCCATCGCCTGTGGACGGCGCCACAAGCTTCATTATGCCGAGTGGATACATCCACGCCGCCGGGCTTGTCCCGGCGCGCGTCCAAACCCCGATCCATCCAACGGTTGGCGAAAATTTACCAGAAATGGCCGAGGATATTGACTCCATATCCCGCATTCACATTATTGAAAGTAAAATCCCGTCATTTGCCCTTGAATGTCTGCGTGAATGGCGATGACACCGCGACTGCGCCCGACAGGGATCGAACCTGTGACCTGCGGTTTAGGAAACCGCCGCTCTATCCAACTGAGCTACGAGCGCCTACGGGCTGAATATCACACCTGTTCGCATCAGCCGAGTTTCAGTATATCGCCCGTTTAGAAGGCGGGCCATAGCTGTACGAAACGGTCAACGAACAGAGTCCATACAAGTGCCGCAATTTTGCGTCCGGCATATTACGGTTCACCAAACGGCAGCGCCAGTATCCGCAGTGGAATGGGTGTAATGGTCGGATGACTGATCGGACCGTGTACGTGCAGTTGAAGTAACTGTGATCTGGCCATGCCCACAAAAAGCCCCAGCACCGGGATCGATGTGCCTGATGGCGACTGAGTGATAAGTTCCAGATCAACATGTTGATTATTCAAAGCCATGGTGCCGCGTCCCAAAAGGTCTACGCCCGGGCTGTGAAGCTGAATCTTGCCGAATTCTACCGTGTTGCCTTTGATGGTGTATTTTACAATGGCCCGATTAAATGCCGAACTTACCGGTAGCCGCAGTGTGGCGATTTGCAAGAGGCCCATGGAGAGCGGAACGTTGTAAATGCTGGCCTTGGTGATGATGAGATCACCGTAGCCAGTGCTGCTGCTGAGCTGTCCAAGCAACTGGGTAAAATGCAGCTTGGCATTGACCAATCCGGAACTGACTTTTTTCTCTGGTGCTGTCTTGGCTGGAGAATTTGCGCCGTGCGTGTCGGAATGACCGGTCGTCTTGGGTCTAGCCTGAGTTTGCAGCAGTGTCGTAAGCTGAGCATTGGCCAAAGTGAAGTCCGCGGTCATCGCGGCTTTGGGTTTAAAGTGCAGCAACAGCTGACCACTGAGAAGGCCATCCGCGATGCTGCCGGAAATATGATGAATGCTCAACGTGTCATTGACGCGATTGCCAGTGACTTCGCCCTTCAAAGCTCGCACGGTATGTCCCGCGATTAGAACATGTCGCAGATGAAATTCACCAGCCAGATTAGGAACTGTCTCATGGGCATCCAGATCACCGGCGATGGTAACTACACCACCACCGATAACAGTTTTTATTGCGTGATCGATCGAAAAATGATGCAGTGCGAGTGAGCCAATAAATTTCCAGCCTGGGCCGGATTTTTCAATTCGTCGCTCAAGGTCCGTGAAGTAGAGTTCAAAACCACCTTCCGGGTGGAGTTCAGTGACCAAATTCCTCGCAGCGGGCGGAAGAAGACCGAGCCATTTTTTAGATACCCGGGTTGCCTTGGCCAGAGCCTGAAGTTTGAGAGCTCCGGTAGCGGGTACAAATTTTCCGGAAGTGGTCAATGCGATCGGGCCCGCGTCCGCCGTCAGCGATTGAATATCGACTTTTCCTGCAGCGATACTGATCAGGCCCGAAATATCATGCACGGGGGCTGGGAATGATTTTGGCGAAAGCGTCATACCGTCAGGGCGAAGTTGGACGATCATTTTTTTAATGTCGTGCCCTAATGCATCGTCCCCGTGACGGGGAATGGACATCGCTACTTGAAAACCGCCGCCCAAATTTCCCGCGGGGCGAAATCGCTTCCACATTTTGTTATACGAACCTTTGATCTGATCTGGCGGTACGGGCGTGATGGTCAGGCCACTCCAGACGCCGTGAGTCGTTATCGCGACAGGCTGGTGCTTCGGCTCAAGGATATCCACCGACGCGTGGACGGAACTTGATTGGCGCCCGGCAATCTGACCCAAAATGGAATGGATCAAATAGTGGCGGGGGCTGAGAGTAGCCTGTGCGGACACGCTGGTCAAAGGCCACGGCAGCAGTTTAGGTTGCAATTCTGCGCCGGTCAGTGTCAGCACGCCATTGACGGATGGGGTATTACCCTTTCCGCGGGTAATCATGGCGTTGACGTCAACATAACCGCCGTGGGCGTGGAACGGGGCCAATGCGTGCTCGAACGATTTTGGAAGACTATCAAGCATGGTTGCGTTAACGGGCAGGTGTTTGGCCACAACGTGAACATGCGGGTGCATGGACCCCAGTGTGCCCGAGCGATAATCCACATCTCCGGTGAAGGTAATTGAGCCGTGCTTTCCGACTGGAGCGGTGAGATTAATAATTTTAGTCATCCGATCGGAAAAATATATTTCGCCGTGCACATGGTGCATAACGTACGGAAAATCATGATAGTAGCCCGTTACGTTCTGGGGAAAGATATGGAGAACAATTTGGGGGCTTGAATTTTGGCCTGCCGGTCGGGTGACATCTGCCTGAAACGCGCCATAACCTACCGGCGTAAATTTTTTCCATATCGTTTTAATATCAGTGGGTAAGCATGCCTCAAGGCGCTTGTCAAAATAGCCCTTTGGTGAAGTAATTTTGAGACTAATCGGCCCGCCCGACTCATTAATAGCTATCAAACCATCGAGCGTCACCGGAAAAGTTTCTGCAATGGCGTGAACATGGACAAAGCGGATCTGGTGTGATGTAAATCGGATAAGCCCATGCACGTTGCGCAACGGATATGGAAAATGGACATAACGGGCAGATACGTCTTTGCAGTCAATCGTACCGGCCACGTGCGTATCGCCATTTTTTAAGAGGCGTGCCACATGGACGCGGACATCCAGTAAACCCCGGGGACGGAGGCGATAAAAAATTCCATCCACCAAACCAAAGGTGGAAGTTCGAAATATGGCCGGATATCGGTCGGGCAGTTTCAGATTGGGCATTTTCACTGTGATGCTGAACCGGTTGCCTTGTCCAAAACCATCGAAGTGCGCCTGCGGAACCGCAAAATTCCACCCCAACGCCATACCCTTGAGCTTATCAATGGATAAAGCGTCGCCTTTGAACTTTACCAAGCCAGTCAAATGACGTATGGGGATCGGCGTCGACCCAAGCCGTTGACTTTTGTAGGGTATAGCTAAGGATACGCCGTCAAGTTTAGCGTCCACTTCCATTGGTGAGGAAGGCCCGATCTTAAAATGTATCTGCGAAATCTGCCCGCGCAGGTTAAGGTGTCGCCATAAGCGCTGCATGGCGGGTGGAAGGCTTCGCCGAAAAGCATCATTGAGTCTGAGCTGAGGGACCTCAGCGCGAAAACTTCGGGTTGCAATATTCCAACTGCCATAAAGATTCAGTGCCGGGCGGCCATTAACTGACTGCTGTTGAATACTGATGGCGTAGAGCACATGCGAGTGATGCAATGGTCGCAACACGCCATTGATAATACTTGCGCCGGCCAGCGAATATACGCCCTTGTGAATGACGCCCCAACGCACCACCGCACCGGTGAGCATAATAGCCGGCAGACGATTGATGCTCGCGGAGGATCGCGGCGTCTGATGCAGAAAACTTTCATAATTCCAATGTCCGTTATCGGTGTCTTCTACCAGATTCAGTACCGGATGGATGGCACGAATGCGTGACGCCGAGAGTTGTCCGCTGATGAGGCTGAGCCAGTTGAAGTGAACGCGTACCGTGTCGGCGGAAAAGAGCTCCGTTTCGGACCCATCGGCCTGCGTCATCAGCCGCACCCCGGATAACTGCAGGATGCCTGAAAAAGACAGGTGGGCGGATTTCACAGTGACGTGCCCATCGAGCGCATTGGATAGCAATATCTGGGCCATACCTGCCAGACGCCGGGAACTGGTCATGTATATGACGCCGCCGACGACGCCGCCCAGCACCAGCAGAGTTATCAGTCCGATCCATCGCCGCGTGGAGCCAATAAAGGTGGACTGAGGTGCGCGATGGGCATGCCCGATGGATTGTGTTTTCCACCATTTGGCAGGATTTCCTCTCGGATAATGACGCAACGATTCCATGTCGCTCCAGTGGTTCCATCTTAACCGCATTCGCTTGCTGTGCGGTGTCGGCCCTTAATCCACACAGAAGCGATGTTCCGCAGGCCGATAGCGGCAAAAAAAGCTATCAGAGGGATCAGCGGCACACGGTAACGCACGCTGCCCAAAAAAATGGCATGCATTGCGGTCAAATATAATATCGGAATCAGCGCCGTACCAATTAATATCCTCGGCCCGCTGCGCCGCAGGTGCACAACCCCCAAAATGGCGAGTATGTATTCGGCAAGGTACCAGAGTGTCAGCACCGCATTGATCCACAGATTACGAAAACCCCGTGCGTGAAGCCACGGCGACCATGTACGCCCGATTTTAATAAAGGCCAGTCGGATGATGCGCCACGGATGGTGAAAAATGATGTTAAAAGACATCGCTGTCCATCGATTATCGCGCTGGCTTTCATTGAGGGTTTTCATGTAGGCTGGCCATTTGATATCGGATTGGCGTGGACCGCCTGTGGCTCCACCATAGACCGATTCATAAAGACTGATTCCTTCGAGCGTTGAAAATCGGAAGAAATTGCTATGGAAAAGTTCCCAGTTACGCACCCACCATGGCATCATTCCTGCAACAACCATCAGCAGTACTACGACGGACTGCAGCGTACGTCGCAAGCGATTCTTATTGTGAGTAAAGAATATATACCACGTCAGCAGAGGAAAAATGCATATTGCTATTTCAGCCCGGATGTAGATATCTATGACAAAGAGAATAGCCAAGGTGCCAGCGAGCCACGCATTTTTCTGCCGTTCGGTGAATTCGATAAAGATCAGCAAGGTGAGAAGAAACATTGCCGTGAATAGGGTTTCACTGAGATACGACGCCGAAAACCCGATAAGCAGAGGATCGACCGCTGTAAGACCGGCACACAATATGCCAACGACGGGGTCAACCCGCTTGCCCAGTCGCCAGGCCAGATAAATCAATGCGCCACTGATTAAAGCCTGCCAAATTAATATCCCCATCTTATGGCCGCCATCGGTCGCTAATACGCCTGCCATGAAGATCGGATAGCCCGGCAGGCGTTTGGCGTACATGCCAGTCACTCGATAAGGTTCTCCATGTACAATGCCGCGGGCCAGATGTAGATAATCCAGAGAGTCGGGAAACGTAAGCGGGTGTGCAATCGCCAAAGCTATTCTGACCAGGACGCCGCCAAGAATCACTATGGTGAGTAGGCGCCTGAGCCGCCGTGAAGGCTGTTGGTTATGGGCGTTTGCCTGTGGTGTATTCATAGTCCCGCCTTTGCGTGTCGCTTTGGTGTTCGCCTGAAGCGCACATCGTGTTGCCTGATGTAAATGTGTTCGGTATCCGACAGTATGATGGTAAGGCCCGATTTTTGCTGCCGGATGTGATGGCGGATATCTTCCAGTTTTCGATAGCCAAGTTGATCGGCCGAAACGCCAAGCGCAGCTAACCACCGGCGAAGAAAGTCCAGCAAGATAATGGTGTCTGTATGTCGCAGAATACTGCGGTCTAGTGATGTTTTAGGTGCCGCAAAGCCTCGCATGTGCAGTTCATCACGTAACTGCTTGACCTGACGATTAATGATTCGCTGCACGCTACGCATTTGCGCTGCCGTCTTAACCAGCGTTAATACCACCTGCGGTTGGCATCCAGCGAGCGCGGGAAGTATTTCCTGCCGTATGCGATTCCGCAGATGATGAATATCGGTGTTGGATGCATCTTCCCGCCACGGAATGCTATGACTGGTCAGGTATTCAACCAACTGCTTTTTCCGAATGTGGAGCACTGGGCGGACAACCTTAATGGATGCATGCCGGCGCACAGGATGAATGGCGCCTAAACCATTAACGCCCGCGCCTCGTAAAAGCCGCATTAAGACCGTTTCAGCCTGGTCATCTGCGTGATGGGCCGTGACAATGCATGTGCAGCGAAAACGCGAAGCCACGGCGTGAAATTTATTCCACCTGAGTTGCCGCAATTCGGCTTCCGTCCGGGTGTGAGAGCTGGGTCGGAGTCGCGCAACACTCAAGGGAATACGCAGTTGGCGGGCAAGCTGGCGCACCAGCGCATCGTCAAGTTCATTTTCACCCGGCCGGGTTTGGTGATTGATATGCACCAATCGCAACTTCCACTGCCAATAATTCGACTGCGAAACCGCGTGAAGAAGATGCACCAACGCCACGCTGTCGGCGCCACCTGAACAGCCGATAAGGATATGTTCTCGCCTCGCCAGAATTTGGAATCGATGGAGGTGCTGATCAAGCTGTTGGATTAGTCCAGTCGGGCGCGGCATAATGTCCGTATGCAAACTCCTTGGTGGCATATTAACCAATTTGCGGGCAAACTGCCCATGCTTTGGGTGATGGTGGGAATGGTGATTGGTGCCAGCGTTGCCAACGCGCAGAGTCTGCGGAGTCTGCTAAAGCATGCGCCGACAACCACACCTCCGCTGTCTAAGTTCGCACCCAAGAAGAACCTCCATCCTTTTGCCTCGCAATCGGCAGGTGCCTCGCCCATCCGGAGAGGGACTGTGCAGTTGAGCACTGGAACCATTCTTCATGGTTCAATTTGGACAACTCAGCAAACCCCTTTCCGAGTGTGGTTAAAAAACCTCAAGCAGTACCGCGATATCGATATCCGCCTGGTCCGGGAAATTATTGGAAAGATTCGCTATGCCAGACGAGTTCGCCAGTACAAGTTCCAACAGATGGGCAGCAACATCAAGCTTTACAGCGGCCGCACCCGGCCCCGAATTGGATATCAATTCACTTTTAAGCTGATGGATGGAAAGGTTATTTCAGGCACGGTCATCGCGCCCATCTACCTACGTACCCGCAGCGGTAAGCAATATTTCTATCTGCTCAAGAAACGCATTGATGGGAAACTCGGACAAAAAACGAGTGCAATTGTCTACATCAAGCGGATACGCTTTAGCGTAACAGTGGTTTATCGCAAATATGCATCAGAAGTTACGCGGCGGCTACCATTGATACATTGGCGGCGGTTGCTGACGTCGGCTGATAAGCATTAGAAAGCCGTCCAAGTCATCCGCGGCGACGGCTATTTGCCTCCGCTACCCCGCATCCGCAGCAGGCCGTTCCCATTGCAGGTTATGGTCTTGGTTCGGCGAAGCTGGTGATGCCGGCTTTGAATACCACTTGACCGTCGGCTACCACCATTTCTTCATTGACAAAGTATTCCACCGCCCGACAGAGAATATTGGCCTCCGCATTAAGACCGCGTTCCCGTACGTCGGCGGCTGTGTCTATTCCTACCTGAATATGAAAAACATCTTGCAGGATGATGGGGCCTTGATCTAAATCTTTGGTGACAAAATGGGCTGTGCAGCCTGTGACACGAACTCCGCTCTCAAACGCCTGCCGATAGGGATTCGCACCCGGGAAGTGAGGCAGTAGTGATGGGTGAATATTGATGATGCGGTTCGCAAAATTTCGAATAAGGCTTTCGGGCAAAATTTGCATGTACCGGGCTAGGGCAATCACATCAGGCTGAAGCTGTTTCAACCGCCGAGTCAGCCAGGCAAAGTGTCTTTCTTTTTCTTCCAGCGTACTTCCGGAATTAAAAGACTCAAATTGAAAGCCAAACGTTGTCGCCAACGGCTCAAGATCCGGATGATTGCCAAGCACGGCGACGCATTTGGCGGCAATCTCGCCGCTGGTAATCCGTCTGCCAAGCTCCCTCAAGCAGTGAGGCTCTTTACTGACCAAAATCACCAATTTTGTGGGCTGGCGTTGCTTGCGATTTGTGACCCGAACCTCCATATCCAAATCTTTGCCGAGTGTTTTAAGTTCTTCGATTAAGGCCACAGTGGCAATTGTGGCCCCATCAAGGCAGACCAGCATATCCATCACAAATAGACCGCGCACCACTTGCTGGTGGGTGTCTTCGATATTCAATCCATGTGCCGCTATGTAGGTGGCGAATTTAGCCACCACGCCTTTTTGATCTCGACCTTGGACGCTCACGACAAGATAATTGGAGGTAATGGAACTCATAACTGTTTTCACCTATCGGTCATTTGCGATAGGAGCCTGTCCATGTAATAGCAGAGCTGCGATGTGCCGGAAACGCTCCGGATGCAAGGCGTCGGGCCG
>DZDI01000202.1 GCA_022730455.1 Phycisphaera mikurensis
AACTTGGCACAAAATCGTTCATGCGGTTGAAGGCGCGCAGGAGCGTAGATTTACCACATCCCGAAGGACCGATGATGGCAGTAACTTTTTGACGTTCAATCAGCATGTCCACATCTTTGACCGCCATAAAACTGCCGTAGTAAATGGAGAGGGTATTGGCTTGGATTGCGTAATTATTTTCCATATTTCACATCCACAAATTGAGGGATTACCATCTTCTCTGAAAACGGTTGCGAAGCAGAATCGCGGTGGCGTTCAGAGTAAGCAAAAGGATTAACAGCACGACAATGGCGCCTGCCGCGATGGCATGAAATTCCGATTGGGCGCGGGTTGTCCATTGGTAAATTTGAATGGGCAGGGCGGTAAATTTAGAGAACGGGCTGTCTGGGTCCATGCTGATGAAGGTCGAAGCGCCCACCACAATCAGCGGGGCGGTTTCACCCAGGGCGCGAGAAATGGCGAGAATAGTCCCCGTCAAAATTCCAGGCAGGGCGTTGGGCAAAACGTGATGCCAGATCGTCTGCCAGCGGGTTGCGCCCACGCCAAAGGCTGCCTGCCGCAGCGAATCCGGCACGGCTTTGATCGCTTCTTGCGCGTTGATGATAATGAGCGGTAGAACCAAAATCCCCATTGTTAACCCCGCAGAAAGGACGGTGCGCCCATTGGCATCGGTGATTCCAAACATGCTTCCACTGGTGAGCGGCTCCATCACGCGCACAAAAACCGCCAGCCCCAACATGCCATAAACAATGCTCGGCACACCTGCCAGATTATTGATGTTGGTCTGAATGATGGAAGTCAGCCAGTTCTTTGGCGCATACTCTTGCAGATAGATTGCCGCGCCCGTGCCAATGGGCAGGGCAAAGAGAATTGCAATTCCCACCAGCCACAGCGAACCAAGAATGGCAGTGCGGACGCCCGCAAATTCGGCTTTGGACGACATGGGGGTAATCAAAAACTGAGGCGTGAGCCAGGAACGGAATTCCAATGTTGCGGCGGGATATTTTTTCGCAACTTCCGCGCGAATTTCATCGCCATGCAAAAGGGAGTCGGTCATGCTCCAGGTTCCCTTGGTATCCAACTGAACCAGGCGTTCAAGGAAAAGGGTGTACAGTTCCGCCTGTGAGCGTTTTTCGAGCGGCTGCTCGCTTTCCAGTTTTTTGTATGCGCCCGATGAAAGGTTGTCGGTCAGAATGGAAACCAATTCAGCCTGAGTTATTTCTGTCATGGGCGTGGACGTGAACTCAGCAGGATCATTTTTATATTCAAAGGCAACGTAGCCAAATGCGCCATCCAACACATTGTAGATCAGCGCCATCAGGCTGATGATGGCAATCAATAATGCCGAAAGAAACAGAACCTGCCAAATGGATGCGGTACGATAGCGTGTGTTCAGCGCCTGACGGAAATCGTCGGCTTGGGGGTAATGATTATTTGTGCTCATATCTGCCTACTCATACCTTTCCCTAAAACGATTGATGACCCACTGGCTGATAAGATTTAGCACAAGCGTCAGCAGGAACAGCATCATTGCAATCGCAAAAAGGCTGGTGTAATCAATGGAATTATAGGAAAGATCACCGCCGCTGATGCGGGCGATGTGTCCCGTCATGGTTTCGGCGGCTTTTAGTGGATTGAAAGAAAAATTTGGACCCGAACCTGAGGCAACGGCGACGATCATGGTCTCACCGACAGCGCGGGAAATGCCAACAATTAGCGCCGCCCCAATTCCTGAAAGCGCAGCAGGCACGACCACCTGCAAACTGGTTTCCACTTTGGTGGCGCCCATGGCGTAGGCGGCTTCGCGCAGGGAACGAGGTACGGCGCTGAGTGCATCCTCGCTCATGGAGGAGATCAGCGGCAGGATCATAATTCCCATCACCAGCCCTGCCGAAAGCATATTGTAAACTTGAATTTCATCGCCAAAAATTGATTTCAAAATAGGAGTTACAAAAAGCAGGGCAAAGTAGCCATACACTACTGTTGGAATACCCGCCAAAATTTCCAAAATCGGCTTAAGAATGGAACGCGACCTGTTGGATGCGTATTCGCTCAAGTAAACGGCAGAAGCAAGCCCAAGAGGAAGAGAAATCACCATGGCAATCAGGCTTGTCACCAGGGTTGCGGAAACCAAAGCCCAGATTCCATACTGACCAATCCCCGGCTGCCATTTTGTAGTACCAAGAAATTTTCCCAATGTCACATCGGGGTCATTAAAGAAAAGCAAGGCTTCTTTACCCAATTCGTACACAATGGCAATGGTAATAAATATGGAAAGGATACCGGCAAAGAAAAGGGACGCCTGTATCATGCTTTCGCTGACCCTGAATTTCTTTTTCAAGTCGAACTGGCGGAACTTTGGCGTTTCGGCAGTTTTTAGGTTGAGGGTTTCTTCCTTCATACACACTCTCACAGATGGCGCTAATTTGGTTATGGAGTCCGAAGTCCCCTGACTTCGGCGCAAAATCGGGTGGTTTTGCGCTCCAACGAAAATCTCAACTACAAGATTTCCAGCATTACAAATTGAATATATTGAAATAGGCTGGTCCCATTTTTCAGAGACCAGCCCACTGTAACATACCTAACGATATTTCCTATTTACCCATGGCAGCCATTACAGCAGCCATTGCGCCTTCTAGGTCGGCGGCGGGAGCGGGGAAGTAGCCCACGTCTACAATGTTGTCATTGACGTTGCTCAAATAGAAGTAGAGGAACGCGGCAACCTGGGGTTTTTCCTGGATGATCTTGGCATCCGAGTACATGAACAGCGGGCGGGCGAGGGGATATTCACCAGCGTCCACTGATTCCTGGTTGGGTTCAACGCCTTCAATTGCAATCGCCTTCAAGGTGTCCTGGTTTTCGACGTAGTAGGCGAAACCAAAGTAACCAATCGCGTACGGGCTGCCAGTCACGCCCTGAACGAGGACGTTATCATCTTCTGAGAACTGGGCGCCAGCCAAACCAAGCATTTTTTCTTCAGCGCCCTTCACGTCATCCTTATCATTAACCTTGGGCAGAACCTTGGCAACCACATATTCGATCATGAAGTCAAAGGTGCCGCTGTCCGCGCCGGGAGAGTACACTTCAATTTTCTCAGCGGGGAAGGCGGGGTCAACCTGATTCCAAGTGGTGATTTCGCCAGTGAAGATCTTGCCAAGTTGTTCCTTGGTCAATGCGGTCACGAAGTCATTTTCGGCGCTCATCACAACTGCGAGGGCGTCGGTGCCAACACGAATTTCAATCGGTTCGCGTCCAATCGCTTTGCAGGCTTCTACTTCACTGTCTTTGATGCCGCGTGAGGCATTCGCAATGTCGGTTTCACCGGCAACACAGAAGCGCTCAAATCCGCCGCCGGAGCCGATGCTGTCAACGGTTACGTTGCCAGCGAAGCCTTCCTG
>DZDI01000064.1 GCA_022730455.1 Phycisphaera mikurensis
TACCGGGTACAGGATATGCTTTGGCATTTAACTGAAGAACGTTTCTACGCATGGCGGCGAGTTCAGTTTCCGGTCACAAGCCAGCAGCTCACTGCATCTCGCGGTTCAAATAAAAAACTCGGTCGCCTGGCAGATAGATTGACGAATGCCATTTACGCCACGTTTCCAGCCTACCGAAAAATGATCTATAAGGCGGCCCAGCCCGTTGCTGATCATTATTCGCTCTCGCCGGTGCGCTAAAAAGGCTGAGCCTGACCTCAACGCCAAATCCAATCCAGCGGGTGGACGTCAACTTATGACAGCAGGCCCGGCGGCTACGCGGTCCGCATGCAAGTGCCCGCATGCGTCAAAAGTGTCGCGCACCATGCGCCAACGTTGCCGCATGGTGCGGTCCGTGCGTGGGACTTGGCACTTGGAAACAAGGTTTAATTTTACCCCATGATCGTGTATGCTCCGCGGTTTAATTTGGTGAACCTCCATGGGAGTAAGAACAAATGAAAATACATGAGTACCAAGCGCGGGACCTGCTGAGCCGGGCTGGCATACCAGTGCCTCCTGCGGGTGTGGTGGAAACTGCCGCCGCCGCCAGAGAGGCATTTATTCGTAATGGTCTGCCGGTGCAGGTGATCAAGGCGCAGATTTTCGCCGGTGGGCGCGGCAAGGCGGGCTTTGTAAAACTGGTTAAATCGGCGGAGGAGGCGTACCAGGCGGCCGACTTTATGCTAAAAAACCGGATGGTGTCGGTGCAGACTGGTCCAGAGGGCATTGCCGTTAAAAAGCTGCTTATTGCTGCGGCGGTGGATATTGCCCACGAGTATTACGTGGGTCTGGTGCTGGATCGGGCCAAATCAGGTGTGACGGTTATGGCGTCGGCCGAGGGAGGCGTGGAAATCGAAACGGTCGCCGAGAGCAACCCTGCCGCAATTATTCGCCACACCATGCACCCTGCCATCGGACTCATGCCATTCGAAGCACGCAACATCGCGTTGGGAATCGGTCTCACGGGCAAGCCGGCGGCCACGACAGCGGATATTTTACTCAAGCTCTCACGGTTCTTTCTGCAATATGATTGCTCCATCGCGGAAATTAATCCACTGGTGCTGACCAAGACGGGCGAGATCATGGCCATCGACGCCAAATTGAATTTTGATGACAACGCCATGTTCCGCCATGCCGACCTGCAGGCCATGAAAGATGACTCTGAAACCGACCCATTGGAAGTGCGTGCAACGGCCGCCAATTTAAATTACATCAAACTCGACGGCGATATCGCATGCCTCGTCAATGGCGCGGGTCTCGCGATGTCGACGATGGATGTCATCGGGTTGCATGGAGGCAAGCCAGCCAACTTTTTAGATGTGGGCGGCGGCGTCAAGAAAGAGGGAGCGATTGAAGCGTTTCGTATTCTGCTTGCGGACCCAAAGGTGCGTGGCATTCTGGTCAACATTTTTGGCGGCATAGCACGCTGTGACCTGATTGCCGAGGCATTGATTCAGGCGGGTAAGGAAGTTGGCTTCCGAGTTCCAGTGGTGGTGCGGCTGGAAGGTACCAATGTGGATAAGGCTCGCGAAATGCTCGCCGCGGCGCAGGGCGAATTGCCAACCCTGCAATCCGCGACGGACCTCAATGACGCGGCGAAAAAGATTGTAGCCGCTGCGGCCGCTTAACAGACTGATGTAAAATATCTCAGGAGATGCACAGCTCATGTCAATACTGGTTGATAAAAATACTCGGGTGATTTGCCAGGGCATTACGGGTAGTGGCGGAGGCGCCTTTCACACCAAGGGGTGTTTAGACTACGGCACGCAGATGGTTGGCGGGACAAGCCCCGGCAAAGGGGGGACAAAAGACGCCAATGGCCTGCCGGTGTTTGACACCGTTGAGCAGGCTGTGCGTGCAACCGGCGCCACTGCCACCATGATTTTTGTGCCGCCCCTCTTTGCGGCCGACGCCATCTGCGAGGCGGCATCCGCCGGTATTAAATTAATTGTGGCGATCACGGAAGGCATTCCGGTCTTGGATATGGTTAAGGTGAAAACCTATCTTGCCGGCTTCGGTGACGACGTTACCCTTGTCGGGCCCAACTGCCCGGGCGTCATCACACCGGGGGAGTGCAAAATTGGCATCATGCCCGGCTACATCCACCAGCCGCCTGCTGCGGGGAAAAAAAATGTGGGCATTGTGAGCCGCTCCGGCACACTGACCTATGAAGCGGTCTGGCAAACGACACAGATGGGCTGGGCTCAGAGCACCTGCGTGGGCATTGGCGGCGACCCGGTCAAAGGACTGGAATTTATAGATGTGATCGGTATGTTTCAAAATGACAGCGCCACCGACGCCATAATCATGATTGGTGAAATCGGCGGCACCGCCGAGGAACAGGCCGCTGATTTTATTAAAAAACATGTCACCAAACCGGTGGCGGGCTTTATCGCCGGCCGCACGGCACCGCCGGGTAAACGTATGGGCCATGCCGGGGCCATTATCAGCGGGGGCGAGGGTACGGCCGCGAGTAAAATTTCAGCCATGCGTACGGCCGGTATTATCGTGGCCGATTCACCCGCCGATATGGGCAAGGTGCTGGTGCAAGCGGCGAAGCATTCGCCGACGCCTGTTTAATTCCCTGGGTTTCTTTAATCAGCAGGTTTGCGCAATGGAAGGCCCGCAGGTAAAGGCTTTGGCCGATCGGCTCGCTGAATTGGTCGTCAACCGGCGGGTGGACCGGATCGATGTGCCCGCCGATCGCTGGCAGGCCAACGTGCTGCTGAAGCATTGCACAGGAAAAAATATTAATGCCATCCACTCGCTGGGCCAATGGCTGATTTGGGATTTCAGCCATGGCATCAGTTGGGCGTGTTTCCCACTGCGTACCTGGCAGTGGTCTTTGGAGTCAACCAACCGCCATTCCGAAAACTGCAAGCCACTTATTCCCCGTGCTGGCCGGCGACCTTTGCTCAAATTAACATTTTCTAACGAGGGCACATTTACTCTCTCAGGGCGGCCGATTTTTCTGGTGTTGATGACCGAAGCCGTGGCCCGTCATCCCAGCCTGCGGGAACTTGGGCCGGATATTTTTGATTCCGCGCTGACCATCAGCGAATGGGCCGCACGTGTGCGGGCCGCCAAGGCCCGCAATATTTCCCAGGCGCTTTTGAACCCGTCGATCACCTGCGGCATCGGCAATGAACTCAAATGCGAAACGCTCTTCACGGCCCATCTGCACCCGTCCACACCGGTTGCATCCCTGTCGGCCGCTGAGTTGGAACACTGCCTCCAGACCGTTCGTGAATTGGCGAGCGCGGGCTACCACCGTGCCATGGGCCAGCCTTTCCCCCTCCACGACCACCCACGGGTATATGATCGCGCCGGCGAGCCATGCGATAACTGTGGTGCGCCCATTGAAGTTGATCGCAGCGGACGGGATGGTCGCTGGAGTTGGTTTTGCCCCATCTGCCAGGCACCACCCGAGGAGCCGACCCTATTTGAAAAATTGCCGTTTTCACAGCGCGACTTGCCACGGGAAGTAGCCTCGCGAGATGTTCCTCCGTCATAACGATGTCGCTCTGGCGATCGTCCAAGACTTGCAAAATGATGCCGAGCCGTATAATCCAGAAGTGACGAGCCGGTGCGGTGTGCTGGCGCGACTATGTTAAGGAGCAACGCGATGAAAATTTTTGTTGATACGGGCAGCCTTGAAGAAATTAAAAAAGCCAATGATCTGGGTGTACTCGACGGCGTGACGACCAATCCTTCGCTGATTGCCAAGGAGAAGGGCGTGGATTTTCACACGCGCATTGCCGACATCTGCAAGATTGTCAAAGGGCCGGTGAGCGCTGAAGTGGTAAGCACCAATGCACCCGGTATGCTCAAAGAAGCGGAAGAGTTGATCAAGATAGCGCCCAATGTCACTATTAAACTCCCCACTATTGCCGAAGGACTCAAGGCATGTAAAATCCTGTCTGATCGCGGTGTGAAGGTGAACATGACGCTGGTATTTCAGCCGCTGCAGGCATTGATGGTGGCTAAGGCGGGTGCAACTTTCGCATCTCCATTCCTGGGCCGCTTGGATGATATTGGACATGATGGTATGAATCTCATCCGGGAAATTCGTACGATTTACAACAACTACGGTTACAAGACGCAGATTCTTGCGGCCAGCATCCGAAGCCCGCTGCATCTCGTTCAGGCCGCCATGATTGGAGCGGATGTGGCGACCGTTCCCTACAAGGTTCTGGAGGAAGTATTGCACCATCCACTGACCGATAGCGGCTTGAAGACGTTCCTCGAGGACTGGGAAAAATCGCATGCCGCCAAGGCGTGAACCCCTGCCAAGTCGTATACCCGCCGTTCGCCCACGTCGAACCGCGTCCAATGAAACCCATCGCAATGATGCGGCGAGTGAGGGCTCGTCGCGCATCAAGCCTATACCCGATGCTCAAACGCCATGGGTGCAACTCCGCAATTTGCAATTTGGTGTGAGTTTATTCCGCAAGATGATCGGTCGAACTTCCCCGGATGCCCGCGATGGCGACGTGGTGACGGTTTACGATCGCGATGGAGTTCGATTCGGCGTTGGTATGTTGAACCGGGCATCGCCCGTTGCCCTGCGGATGCTGACCTTCGGGGCGGAAAAGCTGGAAAATGATTTCATTTTGGCCCGCATTCGGGCCGCATCGGATTTAAGGCGGTCGCTGCGGATTTTAGCCCACACCGATGCCTACCGGCTGGTCAACGCCGAGGGCGACCGGTTACCGGGCCTGATTGTGGATTGTTACGGCACCACGGCCGTGATACAGATCATGTCGTTGGGGATGTTCAAGCGGCGCGACGAAATTACAGCGGCGGTAAAGGCCGCCAGTGGCGCCCAGCGGTTGATTCTTTGTGCCGATGATGGCCAGCAGAGGTCGGAGGCGTTTGTGCTGCCGCCGAGACGCGGTCTCATCGAGGCTGAACAGACGGTTATCCATGAAAATAATATTAAATTTTATGTCGATCTGGCACAGGGTCACAAGACCGGTTTTTTTTGCGACCAGCGCGATAGTCGGCGGCGCCTAGCTGAACAATCTGCCGGTAAAACCATTCTAGATATCTGCTGTTACACGGGTGGATTTGCCATCGGGGCCGCCAAAGGCGGTGCTGAGAGTGTCACCGGTGTGGATCTGGACGAAAAAGCCATCGCAGTCGCCCGCCGCAATGCTCAGCTTAACCTCATCAGTACACGCACACTCCAATGGGTACATGCCGATGGGTACGCATACCTGCGACAAATGAAAACCAATGGGCGCGAATATGATGTGGTGGTGCTTGATCCGCCCAAATTGATCGCTGATCGAGATGCATTTGATGACGGGCGCAAGGCCTACTTTGATCTGAACAAACTGGGTATTTCTATGGTAAAGCCCGGTGGGCTTTTGCTCACCTGCTCTTGCAGCGGACTGCTGAGTCAGGCAGATTTTTTGGAGATGCTGCGCGGGGCGGCGCGCAGCAGCGGGCGGCGACTGCAGATATGGGATGTTTCAGGAGCGGGTGCAGATCATCCGGTTATGACCGATTTTCCTCAGGGGTGGTATCTCAAATGTGCATGGTGTCGGGTACTGCCTGTGGCGTAGGTGCCGCCTCGACGGATACCTATTGCTCTCGACGCTATCACGCCAACCGGTTCTGAAAATCTGAACTGAATCTTAGCCGGTTTCAGTTGAAATTACACGGGCAACAGCATTCCATAACCAATTGAAAATAAAGATGTTATACGCAAATAGATCGATTAAAAAATATTCTCATTAAAAAAATGGAAGAATTTTCTTCTCCAAATGGCCAACTAACTCTATAATTACTCACAGTTGGCGGATTTAGGGCTTTCCGCTGGCCGAAGTGTAAACTGTAAGGCCCTTTTTTATTTGGCGTTACGCGTCGTTCATCAGTACTGACATCTAAAGCTTTTAGAGTTGATGTCGGGAAAGTTGGGCGGGCAGTGGGCGGCGGTGAGCGGTTTCCATTAAGCAGGGGGATTTGCCCTCCCGCACAGGGGCGCTCTCCACTTGGCCACACGTAACCCAAATCGTCTGTGCATGATGCACGGGCGTCCAGCGTCACAGGAGGATTGCACGCTATGGATGGTAAAGTTGTACGAGGATCAGCCCTTAGTTTCAGCACGGGCAGCAAAAAGCCGCGCAGCGCTGGCTTGAATGTATTAATTTATGATCACCCGCTGCATCCCGAGCTTGTTGTGACCACTGCGCGTCGAATCCGCACCATGGGCGAATTTGATGTGACGATGTGGCTTGTCGAAGGCGGGGGTCACATGGCGGGTGTAACCCACCGCCATACGATTTGTGAACTGGCCTGCTTTCCCCAAAAAGCGCTTCCAGACCGTGGCTTGGTTGAACGCCTCCCCTGCAAGGGCGATAAACAGTTTGATGTTGAAGCTGGGCCCAGTCATCACTACTATCTGTCACTGAACGAGGAACACCTCACCGATACGCAGTTTGAAAATGCCGTAGGCGAATTGCAGCGGCTTGCCGACGAACAGGATGGCATTATCACGCACCGCAAAACGGAATTGGGTCAGACGGATTACATCTCGGTGTTGGTGGCGGCCCTGCATCGACGGGCGGTACACATCGAGGGGTTTCATCTGCTCAGCGATGCGCGGGTGATGATACGCACCCAATCCATCGTGGAGCCAAACGTCCGCTAAACCCAGCATTTTATCGGTGTGCATCAGTGAAATTGTGCGGTCATTATCATGCGCGGCGCATAGGCGATACAGCGTCACCGGCTCGCTGTGGGGTTTGTGTGACCATGCGCACGAGCGATGCCGGTGCGCACTGGCAGGCCCGCCGGTGTAAAGCCGAAAGCTCCGCGAATCTTAAAATCTCTGGTGCCCCACCGCACTGCAGCCATCCATCACGGCCGCACCTTTGGATCGGCTGCCTACATGGCGCTTAATGCCTCGATCACTTCATCGCTATGAGCGTCGACTTTTACTTTGGGGAATATCCGTGCCAGTCTACCGTCTGCATCGATCAGGAACGTAGTACGTTCAATGCCCATATATTTCTTCCCATACATGGACTTTTCCTTCCATACGCCATATTTTTCCGCGACAGCATGATCCGTATCGGCCAGTAAGTCAAACGGCAAATTGTACTTACCAATAAATTTTTGGTGGCTTGCCACATCATCCGGACTCACGCCCAACATCACTGCACCGGTTTTTTTTATATCGGCGATCGAATCCCGAAAATTGCACGCCTCCTTGGTACAGCCTGGTGTATCATCTTTGGGGTAAAAATAAAGCACTACTTTTTTACCCTTGAAATCTATTAATGACACCTTTTTTCCCGCACTGGATTCTAGCGTGAATGACGGCGCCGCCGCCCCTTCGATTACTGTCATAACAGCTCCTTAAAATTCTTTAATATGATCCAACTCAGCGGCCGGTCTAAATCATGCTGGTGCGGTCCTTCGGTGTACCGCTAAGCTCGCCGGGAAAGTGATGGAAGTTGCCAGAGAAGTGCGAACTGTAAAAAATGACAGCGGCGAGATAGCCGGTAAAAACTCCTCGCCGCTGCAGTCCCGTTGGCTCTTCGCGCTATCTGTGAGCTGGCTAGGCGCCCATCGGCTCAACCGATACCCGACGGTTGGCCGCGAACGCCACTCGACCATCAGATAAGGCAAAGAGGCTGTCGTCCCGCGCCAGGCCGACATTCTTCCCTGGTTTGAATTTGGTTCCGCGCTGCCGAACTATGATGGATCCCGTGGTCACCACTTCGCCGGCATAGGCTTTAATGCCCAAATATTTAGGATTGCTATCTCGACCGTTACTGGTTGAGCCTTGCCCTTTTTTGTGTGCCATAATCTATTACCTTGTCATCATCCGACAGACTACCGTTCGCACCGTGCGTTATAAGCAGTTCGCCGCTTGGAATCAATCCAGAAGCGTTATTCTATCGATAGCTTAGAAGACGTCAAATCGGGCAAACCAGAACCGCGGAAGTCGAAAAACGCACGTCCCATAAAAACATCGGCTTGGCAGGCTCGCGACGTCCGCCTACCGGTGGCGGCCACTTCCATATCACATCCGTGATCAAAGCCCCGCGGTCCAGACACAACAATTTTCTGCACAATGAGTTACATATGCCGTAAGCAGGTGAAATATCCAATGGTGATAACCGTGCTCAAGAGTGTTAATGGTACGCCAACTTTTAAGTACTCAACATATCCCAGCCGAACATGCTGCGCCCTGGCTTGCTCGCTGACTAATAAATTTGCGATTGATCCGAGCATGGTAAGATTGCCGGCAAAGGTGCTGATCACCGCCAGCACATACCAGCTCAGGACTGCCGCATGCGGAATCGTCGGTTTCAGAAGTAGAACCGCCGGGACATTATTGACAATGTTGGAAAGCACCAGTGTTACCACTGAAAGGGGAAGAAAGGCTTCCAAATGGACGCCCATGGACGCCAGGTGGTGGATGACAGGCGCAAGCAATTCCCGGCTCTGAATATCTCCTACCACAATAAAAAGGCCGACAAAAAGCAGGATCAGATTCCAACTCACCAAAGAAAATAAGTCGCTGGGCCGGGTTTTGCGTGAAATCATTACCAGCCCGGCGGCGGTCATCGCGGAAATAGCAATGGGCAGATGCAGCACATCGCCCAAGAGCATGGCGAGCAAAAGCAGCGTCATGATGAAGAGGGTTTTGCGTATAACACCCCATTGCGGACTGACCTTCTCAGGGGTGGGTTGCTCCTTCCCGGGTGCCACAATAAGAGTCAGGATGCGACGGTGGTATATCCCCCAGATTAACAAACCGTCAATTATTAAAACCAGCAGCACCAGAGGCAGGACGGTGGCACTGTACGCAAAAAAACTCAGATTGGCGGTTTGGCTGATGAGCATGTTCTGCGGATTGCCAATTAATGTGGCGGCCGAACCAAGGTTGGAACTCGTTACCAACGCCATCAGGTACGGCACCGGATCGCGCCCGGCACGCTTAAGGGCGATGCACAATACCGGGGTGAAAATGAGGCAGATGACATCATTGGCGAATAGCGCTGACAATCCAGCCGAGACGGCGATGACACCCCAGAGCAGGCTGCGGGGCCGATGGGCGACTTCCACAATCCGTAAAACGACCCATTGATAAAAACCGGCCATACGAAGCTGCGCGGATACGACCATCAGAGATATCAGCAGCGCCAGTGTCGGAAAGCTGATCTGCAGCATGGCGTCATGAAACGACAATCGGCGGAAAAGCAATACCGCAATCGCCCCCAGCAGTGCGATGGCCGACCGGTCTAACTTGGTTTTGGGTACCCCCCCTATCGCGAGTCCCACATACGTGGCGATGAAAATAGCGACGTCCGGCCAGACAGGCTGCGATGCAATAGCGGTTGGTGGTACACTCACTTGGCTGAACTGCCCTGGTGGAACAAATTATTCAGGGCGTTTCCGATGTCTTTACCGATGGGTTTGACGCCACTGGCGCCCTCCTGCAACACATTGCCGAGCGAATGAAGAATCAAGTTTGACGAGCTCTTAAATGCCTTGCTCAATGTTTGCGGTAAATGCGAATTTTGCGCGATCTGCATCGCGATCTGACCCAAAATAACAGTGGTCAAGTCCGCAAGGCGCAGGGGCCTGCCGTTCGCATCCAGCGGCTTTTTAATAATAATTTTCTGCAGGTTGAAAGTAACGCCGACACCGCTGGTACCCTTGGCCACTGCCAATTGAAGCGTCACCGAACATTTAGGAATCACAATCTCGCCAATCGCAAGCCGCTTGCCACCCTGCGATGAGGTTGATGAAGTATTGGCCTTAGGGGTGCTTTGCGCCGGCGTTGGCGCAGCGCTGGCCTTTGAGTATTTCTGAGCATTGGCCAAAACATCCGTCAGGTTACTCGACAACCCGCTCTGATCAATGGTGATGTGAATATTATCCAGATAAATTTCCGGTATTTGGATGGTCTTGCTCAGGAGACTGCCGGTATCGACACTCACCGTGCCGGTGCCCATCGTCAGCAGATATTTGCCCTGGTATCCCGGCGGATTGGCAACGACAAGGCCATTGAGCGAGAGGCTGCCACCAAGAATATTCAGCGAAGCATTTTGCAGGTAGGTCGGCACACCCAGTGCCGCGCTGGCACGCGATTGCACCTGATCCTTAATGATGCCGTCGATGGAAAAGAAACCCACGAGCACCACAATGATGATTATAAAGAGGGCTATGAGCACAATACGCGCCACCATCTTTTTCATCGCACGATCCTCCCGCAAGCAATAACGGCCAATCTTGTAAAGGCTGATGCCACCCGGCTCCAGCATGCATATTGTAATCAGATGACAGGGTTGTGTCGCCACGCCAAATTAAAATTGCCAGGTAATGGCAGGGCGAATTGATCCGGTGCTGCATAGTGGTCGCATTAAATGTTGTATTGGTGCGTTTGAATCAGTATGGCTTTTGTGTCACCGGGTATCTTACATCGGGTATAAAAGGTTTTAACGTGATTATCCACTCTCATGTCCATCACATCCTTGAACCTGGAACACCTTCCGATTACGCCATTGCCGGCGGGATATTTATGGTGTCGGTACCGCTGCTGGTTGGAATCGGTGCGCTGGGTCTCAATAGCATCTCGCAGTTGGCACAGTGGTCAACGCATGGCCCCTTGTATCTTGGCATAGTCGCCTGCGGCATATCTATAAGCAGCAGCGCCGCCATATATTGTCTGAATCGGTCCCGTAAACCCAAAGGCACGGCCGCAACAAATTGGAAACAGACATTGCGACTCTGGAGTCTGGAGTTGGGAATGCGGATCATTTCGTTGATAATGGCGATCTGCCAACTGATCGGCACCGGCATATTAATGCTGCTGATTGGAATGCATGTTTTCGGAGTGAAGATGCCACCCCTAGCGGCGCTGCAGCATATGCTTTTCCATTCATAACAGGCATGACACCGCTTCAGGTAGCGCAAGAAACGCACGCCCTTATCCACCAACCACGCAAAAAACCGCTACGGAGCCCATGCGACTGTCAAAGGACGTTAATCCAACTCCTCCGCGACTACTCACGGCCACCAAGGATAAGCGTAGATGCCTGATTGCTGGGGATATTCAGTGAGCCCAGTGCTTCGGCGGCAGCCAGTTTAACCAGCGGATCGGTTGCGGTCGTCGCAACCCTGATCAAGCTGTGTACCTGTCCGTTGGTGAGTAAGTTTCCTAAATTGCGAGCCGAGCTTGCCAGGGCTTTGAGCAACGCAGCGGTTTCTGCGGAAGAGGCACCTAAGTTATCCAGAGCTGCCCTCACAAGCATCCGTTGGGCGACCGCCAGACGAGTCTGCCCGAGGGCAGCGGCAGCGGCCAGCACAATTTTGCTGTTGCTGTTATGCAGCGCGGCATGCAAGGCTGAAAGAGCCGGCGTCACGCTGTAGATTGATGCCCGGTTCATGGCGATGAGCTTGAGTTGATGGGCCGCACCCAAGGCATCGGAGAGTTTAAGGCTTTGCGGGATGTTGCCGCCAAGCTTGTGCAAAACGCTCTGGTAAGCAGATTGCGCCTCACTGGCACCCGAACCGATGGGCAGGATACTGACCGTTTGTTCATTGGCAAATTGCACACGGTATGCTCTGGCAGCCTCCGCGTGGGCCATGATTAACAGCGGCGTGTAGGCCAGCCGCGCATCGGTGCTGGCCAACTGGGTAAAGTTGCGGATATTGGCCGCCCCCTGCACCACAACCAGATTAATGATGGGAGACGTACGGGCCATTTGAAAAGCCTCGCTGGTTGTGGCCGCTGCAATGATACGGAATTGCGATCGCAGGCCGGCCGAGATCGCGTTTCTATCCTGTGCCGACGGTTCAATGACCACACAAACTGGTTTGCCGCTTTGAGCCAGCGCCTCGGAAAGAATGGGAACGACGCGGTCACTTCCAATAAACGGCTTGAGAGGGTTGGCCGCCGCCAGTGCCGACGCAGCTTCAAGCCGAACCTGCAGGTCGGGATAGGACATGGCCTGAAGCAGTGGACTTGACGGTGACGATACCAGACCCGACACACCGCCAGTCTTGGCCAGCGCCGCTTCTACCCTGAGAATCAGGCGGCTATTGCTGATGGCCAGCGCCTCGCGGAGGGATGGGTTCAGGTAGCGTGGCCCGGCAGCCATGGCGTAGTAGGCAGCCGATGGCGAATTTTGTGGGAGGCTTGGATCCGTCATCCCCGATGGCAAATCAACCTCGCGCCGCAAATTGGCTGTAATCCACAGGCTGATCGCCGGGCTAAGCCCTGGTTCCAGACGCAGCGCCGCTTTGCACGCCCGCATACACTGGACATCATTCCAAATAGCGGTCGGTACGGCGACTTCGGTCACATTATTCAAGCTCGGGCTGAAGTACCAGACAGGGTTGGTCGGTGCATCTGGGTAGTTGGCCGATAACGATGGCCGATGATTAAAATAACCTCTTGCCAACCACAGAAATTGCTGCGCAGCATTCACGTGGCTGAAAAGGCCGGTCGGGTCAATTTGAGCAATCGCCGCCGTGGCCGCGGCACGCGCCGAGGCGGGCGCCGTTTTATCTTCGAGGATATCTTTCAAATATGGCAGAGACCGGGAATATTGGATGTGCCCGAGCACTTGGATAATTTCCACTTTCTCGGTCACCGACGGTGTGGCTAACTGTTGTACCAACGCATCGATGACCGGCCTGCCCATCTCGGTCATCATCTGTAATACATAGGGGTGCAAGGCTTTCTGCGACGCACTATTGAGCGTATGGATGAAAAAGGGAACGGCAAATTCCCCAGCAGCCCGCAGCCGCTGACGTGATACGACATAAGCGCGGGGACTTTGATCCATCGCCGCAATGGCCTGCATGATGCGCTTTGGGTTACGGGCAACCGCCATGTGCCCCTCATTGAGCAAGGCATTGATCTCCGCAGATACCTTTTTCAGCGCCGGCACCTGTTGATTGTCGATGAGGATACCCGTGACGTTACGGCCATCAGCCGCAGCCTCA
The DNA here is from genome assembly GCA_022730455.1 of Phycisphaera mikurensis. Taxonomy (GTDB): domain Bacteria; phylum Planctomycetota; class Phycisphaerae; order WQYP01; family WQYP01; genus JAJZGD01. The sequence continues at coordinate 13,018 of DZDI01000064.1, forward strand.
AAAGCGTGAAGTGCATCGACAGGATTCGGCGATTGATTTAATATCGCATGGCCAAAATCGGCCGCTAATTTCACATTGCCCACAAGCGAATAGTGCATGAACAAATCGGCGTCATTGACCAGCGTTTGCGATGGGGCACTTGCGGCCACTGCCCGCGAGGGTGTCAGCATCGGAAGCGAAGTGGCCGACGCCACGCACGCTATCATCGCTGCACCGACAAGCGCGCACTTGAGCGTGATCCGCCGGGCCACAGGTTTCTGTTCACCACAGTACATTGTTTGCAACTGCCGCATAATGCCTCCGCGAATAGTTGAACCGCCACCCGATACCCGCCGCGAAAAACGGCCGCATGGGGTGCTGATTGACTCGAAGCCGACAAGGCCGAAGGCGTATGAAAACGCATGACGCCAAACCAGTCTTGTCGCTCCCCAGAGAGTGGCGATTATAGACCAGCCATTTTTAGTGTCAAAAGTGCTGCAAAGCAGCCGCCGGGATGCGTGGCCGTCCAAGGGTCCGTCCGGAGCCTGCCGGGGATGGGCCGCATAATCACGGTCATTACCGCATACACATATATATATGCATACCACAGACAACCAATTGCGCCTGTTGCCATCTGCTTTTCCTCACGCGCTTCATCATCGAAAACTATTCACTGGAAGTGGTTTTCAATTTTTTGTCCACAAAAGATTGACACAAGTTTCAAGCATTGCTATCTTCCACCGTGTGTGATAATTCTCCATGGTGCTGTCGGAATCACCAGTGTTTAACTCTGGCAGGAGCCTTGGTCGGCGGTTGGGTCCTTTGAGGTGATGTGGTGCGGCGACATTTGTACTGATCTCATAATTTAACTGAAGGCACTGTGTGCCTCGGCGGGTGGGTGGCCGTGAAGCGATTCGAATTGTTTTCGCGCCGATAGTTTTGCGAAGCCCCGGTGTAGGGTGCAAACAACATTCGGGTAACGATGGAGCGCTGACGGCCTGACACGCCCCGTCCGCCATGGGCAACATAAACCGTACCGGTTCCCGGATAGGTGGGTTGCAGCGGCACAAAGATTGCTCTCAACGGGTAGCTGCCCGCCAGGCGGGAAATTTCCGGTGAGATGTGTGGGGTGGAAGCTGACGCTTTTTGAGGTAAATAAATCATGACTTTAATGAAGCGTGAAGATGCGAAGGTGATTAAATTTGAAAATATCACGCAGGATGATGCGAAACATCTGTGGCATCAGACCTGCGACTATCTGCGGCAATTTCACGCCCCCATCGTGCGTACCTGGTTTTCAGAACTCGTACCGCTAAGACTCAACGCCGGGGTGCTTACCCTCTCATGCCAGACAATAATTCAAAAGCGCCATCTCGTGCATCACTGCAAGGAGATTTTTACGCAATCGGTGCAAGCCGTATCGGGGCGGCTCATCACCTTGGAATTTATCTGCGATGAGCCCGAATCTGTCGGTTTGCATCTCCGCCTAAGCGAAGAAACAGTTCTCTCCCCCGATTTTACTTTTGATAATTTCATCATCGGCGCCATGAATGAGCTGGCCTACTCCACCTGTCAGGCCGTGGTGCGTGAATCGGGCAAACTGTACAACCCGCTGTTTATCCATGGTGCCCCGGGGTTGGGCAAAACCCATCTGCTTCAGGCCACATGCCAGGCGCTGCTCAAGACGTCGCCGGATGTGCACATTGAATATGTATCATGCGATCATTTTATTAATTTATTCGTTGCAGCGGTTCACAACGGTACGACGATGGATTTTCGCAATCGTTTCCGCCAGCGACCGGACGTGTTGATAGTGGATGACGTACACTTTTTGGCGAAAGTAGAAACCACGCAGGAGGAATTTTTCCATACATTCAACGCCCTGTTCCAGTCCGGACGGCAAATTATCCTCAGCTCCGACAGCATGCCCGGCGAGATTCCCATGCTGGAACAGCGCCTCGTATCGCGCTTTGTGCATGGAATGATTGCCCCTGTCGGCAGACCTTGCTTTGAAACCCGCTGCGGCATTGTGCGGCATAAAGCCCGCCTCCGCGGCATTGTCATGCCGGAAGATGTCATCACCACCATTGCCCGCCGCTTCGAAGACAATGTGCGCGAGCTTGAGGGCGCCATCAGCAAAATTCATGGCCATGCCATGCTCAACGGCGGCCGATATGATATGGAAACGGCCATCAAGGCGCTCGGTGAAGCTGCGCCCGCATCAGAACGCATGGTATCGCTTCAACAGATTGTCAATCAGGTCACCGCGATTTACGGGGTGCGCGTTCCCGACCTGCAAGGTAAGTCGCGCAGCCGATCCATCGCCCTGCCCCGCCAAGTCGCTATGTACCTGTCACGCAGAAAAACGCATCACTCGCTGGCGGAAATTGGCGGCTTCTTTGGCGGACGCGACCACACCACCGTGCTCCATGCGGTGAAAACGATCGAAGACGCATGCCGCAGCACCCCGGCGCTTCGCCATCAGTTGGAAGAGCTGGAATCTGAAATCGATAAAGAGGCGCTCCGATCCACCGGTTTCCTGCAGCACGGTATCCGGCGCCAGTTCACGGCCTAGGAGTCTGTCCAAATAATAGCAGGGCAGCGATTTGCCGGAAACGCTCCGGATGCAAGGCGTCGGGCCGACGGCGACTCTGGTGAAGATGAGTCCGAGAACGCCGCAGACGGGGTGTTTGCGGCACACCCCCGGGGCGGCACTCTTTTGCCCGGACTCTGCGGCAGAAGCAACAGAATACTCAGCGTGGCGGCAAACGGCGGCACCAGCCAAATGAATCGACTCAAAAATGTGTCACCAGAGAG
>DZDI01000065.1 GCA_022730455.1 Phycisphaera mikurensis
GTTGGGGCGCGGGACCTGCCCCGTTTGAAGGCGGGGCCCAATGAGGGCATCCTAGTATTACAGCGCAATATTTGCTCACGCTTTAGCTGTATATGGACCGATAGATCAGTCATTGAACAAGGAGGTTCTTATGACGATCGAAGAAATAAGCGAAATCGGATCAGCGTTGGGCGTGTTTCTGTTGCGTTTCCGTCGCTGCTTTTCGCATAAGCCGACGTTCCGGCATTTCGGGGTGTACGTGCGCGGCCTGCTTAGCGATCTTCCGCGTAAGAGCGTTGAGCCGATCGCCCTAGCCGCCGGGTCTACCGTCCGCACATTGCAGTTGTTTCTGACGTTTCATCGGTGGGACGCCGGTGCGATGCGCGATGAGGTTCAGCGTCGCATCGCACAAGATCATCTTCCGGCACCGGGTAGCTCGGAACGATCGGATCCCCTGGGAGTGGTGGGCTGGACGGACGAGACGTCCGTGGCCAAGAAGGGGGATAAAACTCCCGGTGTGCAACGGCAGCACTGCGGGGCCACAGGCAAGATTGATAACTGCATCGTTACGGTTCATTTGGCGTGTCGCCACGGCGATTTTATGGCACTGCTGGATTCAGACCTGTTTCTTCCCGAAGAATCATGGAATCCGGATCGCCAGCGTTGCCGAAAGGCCCATATTCCCGACAGCGTTGTGTATCGTTCCAAGTGGCGGATTGCCTTGGAGCAGGTGGACCGCAGTCGGAGCAACGGTATTCGTCTCGACTGGATGAGCTTTGACGAGTGGTATGGTGGCAAGCCAGGCTTTCTGCTGGGGTTGGATCAGCGGGGGCAGTTGTTTGTCGGAGAAGTGCCCCGTCATTGGGCCTGCTTCCCAACCCTGCCGCGATACCATTCCACGCAAGCCCCTCATGCCGCCAAGCGTGCGGATCATGCGGCGTGCCACGGCAAGCCCTTCCGGGGAAAACGGCGGAAGGAAGTTCGTCTGACCCGCAAGACTCTTCCCGACCAGCTTTGGCATTACAAGGCAGGGCGTGTTCACCTATCCAGCGAGGGAACGCCCACGGAGAAAGATTATTGGCTGATCTGGGCCAGAAATCGAGATACCAGGGAAGACAAGTATTTTGTCTCCAATGCCCCACCGAGCACCGCCGTGGAGATACTACTGCGTGTGGCGTTTACCCGGGCCGGCGTGGAGCATGTCTTCCGGGTGGTCAAAACCGAAATTGGCTTCGATCACTTCGAGGGACGCAGTTATGTGGGACTCATGCGACATATGACACTGTGCCAAGTGGTTTTTCTTTTTCTGGCGGCTCATACCGACCGCATCAGGAAAAAAAAATCCGGACATCACGCTGGAGCAAGTGGCCAGAGTCCTCAACACCCTCTGCCATTCCTGGATGATTCGCCGGTCCCAACGCTCCGCATATGAACGCACCGCTGCCACTGTATCCTATCACCAATGGCGAAACCGCGCCGCCATTGAATCTCGAAAGCGACATGAACGTAAAATAGAGTAGCGCTGTAGTAATAGATTGCCCCGCGGTACGTCGATCACCATCCCCTGTCTTGCTCGCTTAAGTAATATCCGTTCGGGATAAGGCGGCGCCAAGCGCTTCGTCCGACGCCATCATGGTGTCATTTATTTGATTCATAGCGCAGAGAAAAAGGGAACGCAGAGACGGTAGGAATATTCGAATCGTCTGGCCGCAGATGCGATGGCCAGCCTTACGGAAGCTTCGCAACTTCAGCCCAACGGCTGCGAGCTTTGCCGCACGCGGGAACGCATTGATATGCGGGATAATGGGCAGGACCGGACTTGAACCGGTGACACCCAGATTTTCAGTCTAGTGCTCTACCAACTGAGCTACCTGCCCGGGTCACCTAAATCCTAAGATAGCGGAGCGGAAACTGCAAGGTCGCCCGCAACATTCCATCTTGCCACCATCCAAGCGGCAATCGCCATAGCAGTCAATCGCTGCCTTGCTATTACATGGACAGGCTTCTATAGTTAGGGCCGCTTGATTTGTTTGTACCCGGAGTACCCATTGGCTTCAATTGTCGATAAATCACAGTCCAGCACCAAAGACTACATTGCGCTGGTGTTGGGGTGGCTGGTTCCCGGTGCGGGACATATCATGCTGGGTGACCGAAAACGCGGCATCATATTTTTAGTTTTTATCCACGCGCTCTTCTTCACCGGTCTTCTCCTCGGCGGCATTCGCTCGCTGGATCGGCCTCGGCAACAGCTTTGGGACTATGCCCAAATGGTCGCCGGGTGGCCAAGCTTGGTCGGCAATATGGTCCGGCCCCAAGTGATTCAGGATGATGTCGCGGTGATTCACAAGTCCGACGGCACGCTGGAAAAATTGCACCACCCCCCCGGTTTTGCCCCGTTGATACAGGAAGTGGCAACCACGTTTTGCGGCGTGGCCGGCATGCTGAATTTGATCGTCCTCGTCGACCTGTTCATGTGGATTGCCATGGGCGAATGGGCACCGGCACTTCATCACGCACCGGGAGATGCCACTTGACTACAGCCACACCCTGGATACCTTTCGTTGATCCACTTTATGCGGTTATCCCGCATTTATCACAGTGGTGGTTTTTGGGCGTGTTTCCCATGCTCATTGCCATTTCCGTGGTTTATCGGGCCGTCCGTCTGCCTCCGTCTACAAGCCTGAAAAAAATCCTTATTTCTTCCTTCTGGACTTTTTTCATATGCGTGGCCGCCGCGGCCATCATCTGCTTTGGCCTCCTCCTGTTCTACCATGTCGCCAGTCGTCACTTGCCGTTGCCTGTAGGTTGATGCTGGTGGTCTTGATCAATCGTCCGCAGTGAATTGGGTTTTCCAACCATTACGATTGCACCGTAAGTGCGCCGGCACAATTACGGTGCAATTCCGAACATGCATAGGTCACTGTGTTAGTATTAATTGGATCGCCCGTCATGATTACGCCTTCTCCGTCATGACTCGGCAGCACCATCATCTGAAAATTTGAACCGCTTGTGGCCGTCGGAATCAATTTTAATCGTGCTGCCGGCTGGAATATCGCCATCTAAGATGGCTGTTGCCAGTGGGTTTTCAATCAATTGTTGAATGACGCGTTTAAGCGGGCGGGCACCGTACGTAATGTCGTATCCTTGCTCGGCAAGTTCGAATTTAGCCGCATCTGTAACCGTCAGACCATGACCGTGATGTTTCAAACGCCCAGCAAGCTGAGAGAGTTGAATATCCACGATCGCCGCAATTTGCTCTTTCTTCAAGGAATGGAAGATTACAATCTCATCGATGCGATTGAGAAATTCCGGCCGGAAATGCTGCTTGAGGGCATCCCGCACACCGGCCTCGATTTCCCAATCCGCGCCCTCTTTACCTGCCAGCTCCTGGATAATGTGCGACCCCAAATTGCTGGTCATGACAATAAGCGTATTCTTAAAATCGACTGTTCGCCCTTGACCATCCGTCAAGCGGCCATCGTCCAATACCTGCAATAAAATATTAAATACATCCCGATGGGCTTTTTCAATTTCATCGAAAAGAATCACGCTGTAAGGTCGGCGGCGCACTGCCTCCGTCAATACTCCCCCCTCCTCATACCCGACATAACCCGGGGGAGCACCAATCAAACGTGCCACGCTGTGCTGTTCCAGAAATTCTGACATATCAATGCGCACCATGGCGTCTTCGGTGTCGAATAAAAATTCCGCCAGTGCCTTGGTCAGTTCTGTTTTACCCACACCCGTTGGCCCCAGAAACAGAAAGCTGCCAATGGGCCGTCTGGCGTCACCCAACCCCGCTCGGTTGCGCCGCACGGCATTAGATACCGCAGAGACAGCTTCCTCCTGCCCAACGACTCGCTTCCCCAAATAGCTTTCCATTTTCCGGAGCCGTTCACGGTCGCCCTCAAGCATCTTGTTTACCGGAATACCGGTCCATTTGGCCACCACTTCGGCAATTTCTTCCGGTGTGACTTCCTCATGGATCAGCGATTCGCCCGATTTCATCAGTTCGTCGAGTTTGTTTTGATCGTCTGTCAGCTTAGCTGTAAGTTGCCGTAAATCACTGTAACGCAACCTCGCGGCTTCCTCCAGCCGTCCTTGGCGCTGGGCCTCATCGAGCCTTGTCTGCAGCGACTCAATTTGCTCGCGCGTGGTTTTTATGGCCCGCAGCACACCTGATTCATGCTCCCATTTGGCACTAAGCTCACCGTTGCGTTCGCTTAATTCAGCGATGGTTTTTTGAACCTGTTCCAACTGCTTCAGGGATGCATCATCCTTTTCTTTCTTCAAAGCCTCGCGTTCCACCTCAAGTTGCACGAGTCGGCGCCGCACGTCATCAAGTTCACTCGGCAGTGAATCATTTTCAATGCGTAGCCGACTTGCGGCCTCGTCGATCAAGTCAATGGCTTTGTCGGGGAGAAAGCGGTCGGTAATGTAGCGCTGGCTCAGGGTGGCAGCGGCCACAATCGCGGCATCCTGAATCCGCACGCCATGGTGCGTTTCATAACGTGATTTTAAGCCACGCAAAATGGTGATGGTGTCTTCGACCGAGGGCGGCAGAACCATAACCGGTTGAAATCGGCGTTCCAGCGCCGGATCCTTTTCGATGTATTTGCGATATTCATCCAGGGTTGTGGCCCCTATGCAGCGCAATTGGCCGCGTGCCAGCGCCGGTTTAAGCAGATTCGACGCATCCATGCTCCCTTCCGTCCGGCCAGCTCCGACAACGTTGTGCAACTCATCAATAAACAGAATCACACTGCCGTCCGAGGATTCCACATCTCGGACCACTGCCTTGAGGCGATCTTCAAATTCTCCGCGATATTTGGCCCCAGCCAGCAACAGCCCCATATCCAAGGCGATGAGGCGTTTATTACGTAAGCCCTGCGGCACATCACCGGAAAGGATCCGTTGTGCCAGGCCTTCGACAATGGCGGTTTTTCCGACACCAGGTTCACCAATTAGAACGGGATTATTTTTGGTACGCCGACTGAGTACCTGCATGCACCGACGGATTTCTTCATCGCGGCCAATCACCGGATCAAGTTTCCCCAGCCGCGCGGTCTCAACCAGATCACGGCCATATTTTTCCAATGCCTGATACGCCCCTTCGGGGTCTTCGCTGGTCACGCGTGTATTGCCACGGATATCCTTCATCGCGGTGAGGATCGCGTCGCGCTTGATACCAAGCGTGGTAAGTATCTCTTTGGCCGGCCCGGCTGCGGCCAGCAGTCCCAGCAGCAGATGTTCCGTTGAAACGTATTGATCGCTGAGCTGGTCGGCCTGTTGCTGGGCTGCGGCCACCGCAGCCGATAAATCGCGCGACGCCCCAAGCTGCGATCCGCCCGAAATGGTCGGCACGCGGTTAAGCTCTGCACTGACGACGCGCTTGACCTGTGACGGTTCAACGCCAACCTTTGATAGTATGGGCGGGACAACGCCCTGATTGTCATCGAGCAGGCTGGCCAGCAAGTGCAGGCTGCTGATTTCAGAGTGATTGGACGATGCCGCCAGAAGCTGAGCCGATTCCAGCGCCTCACGAGCTTTAACGGTTAATTTGTCAAGTCTCATGTGCTTCCTTTCGGGGCGCTGTGTTGCGCTATTGGTCTTTTTCCAACGTCGTCCTCGCGCCACCGAACAGTTGGAAGCACAAATACCATACCAATTAAAAAACAGCTCAATTTTGCGATAAAAGTCGTGAATTTATGGCAAAAAACAATCCAATGGTGATTGTTTTGCCAATATGGCAGGGTGCTGGCTATATCGTTTTTGATGGAGACACCGACTGGGGATACTAAACTTCGGTGATTTCCTTCTGTTTGGCCGCCAGAATGTCATCCACCTTCGCCTCGTATGTTTTTAGCAAGTCCTGAACCTGATCTCTGGCGGATTTGGCCTGATCTTCCGAAAGTTCTCCGTTCTTCTCTGCCCCATCCACCTGCTTATTGGCATCGCGCCGGTTATTGCGAAGTGAAATGCGACAGTGCTCGCCCGCCTCCTTGGCCTTCGTCACCAGTTGTTGACGCCGTTCTCCCGAAAGCGGAGGAAGGATCAATCGTATCTGTTTGCCATCGTTCTGCGGGCTGATACCCAGCTTGGCCGCATCGATGGCTTTGAGAATATCCTTCATGCTGGCGGGATCAAATGGCTTGATGAGGATACTCGTCGCATCGGGCGTAGTCAGCGATGCCAGCGATCGCAAATCGCTCATGGCTCCGTAGTAATCAACTTTGATAAATTCCACCAACGATGTGCTGGCGCGGCCCGTACGCAGTCCGCGCAGTTCGTGTCGCAGATGCTCGATCGCCTTGTCCATGTGTTCTTCAGCCGAGAATAATATTTCATCAACGGGCATTGCAACTCCTTGCCTTGTGCGGTCTATGTCAATCAGTCCCTATGGGCGCGAGATGGCGGTCGTTGCCGACGGCGCGTTTTCGATAACCGTACCAATCGGTTCGCCACGTACCACCCGCATGATATTGCCGCGTTTTTTCATATTGAAAACAATAATCGGGATGTGGCTCTCCATCGCCATGGAAATCGCCGTCATATCCATCACTTTGAGGTTATCGGTAAGGACCTGCCGATAAGTCAAATTCGGAATGCGCACGGCAGCCGGGTTTGTTTTCGGATCGCTGTCGTATACCCCGTCCACCTTGGTGGCTTTAAGCAGCACTTCCGCACCCAATTCGGTGGCACGCAAGGCGGCGCATGTATCCGTGGTGAAAAATGGATTTCCAGTGCCTGCCGCCAGAACCACCACAAGCCCTTTCTCTAAATGTCGCAATACCTTGCGGCGGATGAAAGGTTCGCATACCTGCATCACGTTGAGCGCACTGGCTACGCGTGTTGGTTGGCCGAGATATTCAAGCGTATCCTGCAGAGCGACCGCGTTTATGACCGTCGCCAGCATCCCCATGTAATCGGCGGTAGACCGCTGCAAGGGGGAGTGTTCCGCAAGCGTACCACCTCGTATAAAGTTGCCACCGCCCACCACGACTGCAACTTGTACGCCAGCTTGCGCCACCTCGGCAATCTGCTGGGCCACTACTGAAAGCTCTTCGGGATCCAACCCTTGACCATCTGACTTGCATAAGCCTTCACCGGATATCTTGAGTAAAATCCGCCGATACCGACATTGGCTCATGACTTAGCTCCGCATGCAAAACACATGGTTTCCACGGTTATCCGGCCCCCATCAGGCTTCCCCAACCTTGAACCGACTGAATTTGGCAAGCGTCAGCTTGGCGTTCACCGCCGTTCCAACGTGGCTGAGTAATTCGCGGACCTGCTTTTTTTCATCCTTTACGAATGGCTGTTCAAGCAGCACGTGTTCACCAAAAAATTTCTCCAGCCTGCTGTTAATAATCTTTTCCAGCACCTGCGCTGGTTTATTCTTGTGGGCTTCCTGAGCTTCGGCTTTTTCCTGCTCCACGTGGGCAGCATCAACTTGCTCCCGTGCCACGGCAACAGGAACCATTGGAACACCCGCTGTGACGTGCATGGCAATTTCCTGGGCAACGGCGGTGACCTTGGCATCGCTGCTGCCATCAATCTGCACCATCGCCCCAACCTTCGCATTGTGGTGGATGTACATGCCAATGGCTCCATTCTCAGCCGAAAAGCGAGCCAGACCGGTGACGGCCATATTTTCCTTAATGCTCCCGCCCACCAGCTCCTTGATGACGGCGTCCACCGTCCGGCCGGAGCCATCGGTATACGCTTGCTGACCAAGTTCTGCGGCCGTGGATACAGGTGTAGCCAATGCAATGGCCACCAAATCGGCCAGTAGTTTAACAAACGCATCATTACGAGCCACAAAATCGGTTTGGCAACCCAGACGCAAAATAACGCCCAGCTTGCGGTCAGCGCTCACCTTGCCGCCAATCAGACCTTCCTTCATTTCATTGGCCATCTTAGCGTCAGCGCGACCTGCACCCCATTTGCGAAGCAGGTCTGCAGCTTGATCCATATCTCCATTGGTCTCCTGCAGGGCCTTTTTTGCATCCATAATTCCGGCGCTGGTTCGGCCACGAAGAGTCATGACATCTTTTGCACTAATTTCAACCATTTCCGATTACCCTCTATTCAGGTTCAAAACATAAACGACAACGGGCCTCGGCCCCACCTGCGCAAACCTGCACGCCAGCCGAAAACCTCACGCGGAAAGTTTAGGGCGTGAGGGCGTAAAGGTAAAGCGTCTATCACCATGACGGTGCGGTTACCCGCCCGCATGCCGATGCTTAATGCAGGGTAATCGTCGGTGGCAGTGGAATGACCTCTTTATGGGGTGGTGTCGGCGGCGGTGGTGGTGGGGCAGTGACATGCGGCTTCGTCACAGCAGAGGGTTTGATTCGTGCCGGTTTTGGCGGGGGGGCAATGAACTTCAGGGCACCCTTTGATGTCCGCGCCGCGTCAATAAGTAAATCCAGTGCGACGCGCCGTGCCGACGGCGTCGCCAGGGCGTTGATACCCCAATAGTTATTTCTAAGCCACGCATTGGAGAGATTTACCTTCAGGATGATCACCGCCCGTCGGTGGTGGTATTGCATTCCGAGCATCGGCAGTTCTTGGGACGGTCGATGGTAGCGATTGTAATAACTGTTGTACCTAAGATGCTTGATTGGAATGGCGGGTGATCGCGCGGTTACCAACGCCTGTCGCGGCAGGCGTTGCAGGGGGTGGGATGGAAATTCCATCGCAAAGACTTTGCGCAAATGCCTGTTTTCCAATGGCGTACCGCTGTAATTTTCAATAATGACCTGCCCTCCATGCCGAATGTATTGCGCGATAGCTCGCCTTTGTTGACGCGTCCACATCTTGTCGGTCGAGACCACCACATACGTAACCGGGTCTTGGGCTGGGGATGGGAAGTCGGTGTGCGTGTGGAACGTAACATTAAGCTGCACGCCATGCCGTAGTGCAAAGCGAACCAGCGCGTGGATACTGGCGAGATTCAATTGATGCGCGGCACCTGATGGGCCCGCCAATCGTGTGAACGTTGCATCAAGTTCATACACTGGTTTCCGGGCCCGCCACGGGTGGAAGAAATGCAGGTGTGTGGACGGTTTTGTTTCGCCGGTGGCGTAGAGGTCGATATTTTCAGCCAACTGAAAATCGCCGGCCTCCGTCACCGTTTCCATCGTCTGCCAACCTGCACTTAAATCCGCCGGGCAATGCAGCCAGAGAATGCGGATGCCATTAGATAAAGCCTGCAAGTGAAATAATTGGCTTTTAAGGGAATATTGAATGTTGTAAATCGGCGATGTTGCCGGAAGAGTGATCATGCGATTTCCGGGGAACAATTGATTGGCCGCATGTATCATGGATGTGTTGAATGCCGGACTGTCGTTTTCGCAGACCGAAAATATCATTCCGCCGTGCTGTACGTACCATCGCAATCGGGCGATCTGCCGGGTATTAAATGTGACTGCCGTATCGCCGGTAATCAGTAAAATGGGGGCATTGAGCCAGCGGTGCGGGCTGGAATGAATGTCCGCCACGCCCCAGTTCAGGCTTTCTTCCAGCGTGTTGCCAATCCATGTCGTAATATTTTGATCATCATGCGGTCGCAGATTCCAGTAGCCGGGATAGGAGAGTTTATTAAATATGACCGGATTCAGGCCCCGCGCCAGAAACAGCAGTGCATACGCTGTTGGAATAACATTGGTGGACTCCCCAAGCACACCGCTGTCCCATTCGCCAAGTTTGCATTGTGCCTTAAGAATGATGCGGGCGCCCATCCGGTACCAATTGTGGCCGCCGATAAATCGCAATCCGCTGGCCAGTCCCACGCGTTCCAGACCGTAGAGATAGTACAAATTTCCTTTGGTATGAATATGTTTGGTCAGCCATGACAGACCGCGCTGAATGGCGCTATTGGGGCGATGCACATCCAATAAATAGGGATGGAGATATTGATCGGCGATATAGAGCGTGGCGAGGCCGGCGGTTGTCATGGATCGAGTCGAAGTGCCATGCCCTTGATAGCACCATCCCCCATCGGGGTCCTGGCAGCTTCGCCAATGTTTTTCCGCCATGCGCCAATAGGACATGGGGGGGTATACATATCCACCGGCTTCGGCACACCAGACTCCCAATACGCCGTACTGCGTGTTGGAATTGTCCCATCGCGCCGGCATTGCCTCGTGCGGTTTTGTGCCGCTCCAATAATAGTCATATGCGCCGTTTGCATGCTCGGATTTAATTAAAAAATCGGCGGCACGGCGGATCGCCCGGCGATATCCGCGGACGGACATTGGCTCGCTTGTAAGGGCCGCCAATTGCAGACCCGCCACGTAGGTGCCGTGCGGATGAAGCTTCACGAGCGACCGTATCGCCCCCCGCATCATCGTAGAATCGGGGCTTAAGTGGGGATCACCAGTGGCCAGACCCGTTTGCAGAAGGGCGTAGGTTGCCAGTGCCGTACATCCGCCGAACGCCCAACCTCCGGGCGCTGCGTTGTTCCAGTACACGCCGGGTTTGCATTTACGTTTGAGATAGTGCACCGCATGATGCATGGCCGTTAATATTTCCTTCCGCGTGAGATGACTTATCTGACTCTGTGGCGGCACCAGGGCGCAGAGTCGGCCGCCGCCGATGACCAGCGCTGCCGCGAAGAATACCGTCTGAATATATTTTTTAGCCGCCATCAATAATCGCTCAACATCGCCATGCCCCAAAGCATCGCTGACAACCTGTTATTATCGGCATAAGATTGAGCCGGCATTATTCTGGGGTGGGACGTCGGCGTGCTTGGCCGGAAAATAGGCGCCTTTTGGCCAGAACTCCCCGGTTCGATAACGCCGTCAGATGGTATTACGCGGGATGATGTTCATGCCAAATCATATCGTACCGGCCGACGCAAGCACGAAGATAGCCGTTACCGGTGCCACGGGTTTTGTTGGGCGGGCGGTCGTGAAGCAGTTATTGGAAGTTGGCCACCGTCAAATGGTCGCCATAGCACGAAACGTCCCCGTGGAGCCTCTTGCCAATGACGGTGTCACTTTTCAGGTGGCCGACGTGACCAATTCCACCGACGTATGTCGCGCCCTGACCGGGTGCCAAATGGTCATTCATTTGGTTGGCATCATCCGTCCAACGTCAAAGCAGTCCTTTCAGCGGGCGCACGTCGCTGCGACCGAAAATATCATCTTCGCCATGCGCCGACTTGGCATTAAGCGGCTGATTCATATGTCCGCCCTTGGAGCCCGCTCCAAAGCCGCATCCCAATATCACCAGACCAAATGGATCGCTGAGCAAATGATTTTAAAATCCCGATTGGATGCCACCATCATCCGCCCGGCGTTGATAATGGGCGATGGAGGCGAGTTTGCCCAGATGCTTGACGGATGGGCGCATGGCACCCTGCCACCCTTCTTATTCATGCCCTATTTTGGTCGCGGACTGCTCGGTCGCATCGGTGCCCGCATGGCGCCGGTGCGCGTTGAGGATGTGGCAAGGTTGTTTCAGTGGTGCTTGGACAGGCCGGTTTCCATTGGGAAGATTTATGAATTGTCCGGCCGGCGACAATTCACCTGGCCGGAGTTTCTGCGGCTTTACGCTCTGGCCCGGTGTGGCCGTCGGCGGATGGTACTGGGTATACCAAGCTGGCTCGGCAAAATGCTGGGGCACTTACCCGGTTTGCCATTTACAAGCGACCAAGTCATCATGGCCATTGAAGATAACATCGCCAACCGCCAACCGCTAAAAGCAGACATGCCGGATTTTTTTTCGGGCGATGTCCTTTAAAAATTCGCAGGTGCACAATACCCGCCGTTGGTATCCGCCGGAAGATAATGCGCCCTGCATACCACGTGCAAGCAAGGCAGCAGATCGCAAGTATCCAGCGTTAATTGCTGGGGAAAAACCAATGAATAAAGGGTGTAATCGCCTCTGCCTGGGAAAGTGTGTCCCCGTCCGTATTGGGCACGTTGTCATACTGGCTGGCTGACATCCATTGTACGTGACCATCCCAAAAGCCCAAGTTTCCACCCCCGTTGTGGCGGGTCGTAAGGGCATCACCCGTGTTGAAGCCAACAGGATCCATCACCTCATCATTGAAGTTGGAGTGCTGGGCCGACTCCTCAATAAAAATGAGGAATTGCGGGTTATTGATGGCGCCGCTATTAAGTGGATAACTCCAAGGAGTTTGCGGTACACCACTTTTATTGACACCAAAAATGGTCCTCAACACCTCCGCCTGTGAATTGGTGATTGAATTAACAGAATAGCTCCAAAAGCCGCCCGAACCTTCAGGACCGATTTTGTCAGTCGTCCAATTATTTTGCAGCGTCACGGCGTTGGGGCTATCGCGAAAACCGGTGTCGGCAGGGCACATGAACGCCGCCGCATATTTGTCGACGGCAGGATTCAAACTGGGAAATTGGCTTTGAAACGACGGCAATTGCGACTGCGCCTGATAAGTGGTTTGCGCCATCGCCTTGTTATTCAGGCCAGCCAGGTAGGGAAATAGGGCGCCAAATCGCAGGTTATAGCTCTGCGTATTGCCCCAAGTCTGGTAGAGTTCATACAACTGCGGATCACTGGCCGTCGCGCCGGTATACGGTGGATACTTAGCCACATGTGGAAACAATATGCCATTAAGCGGAAACATCCCGCTGTTGGTGTTGACGTACCCCTGCAAGCCGATGAGCAATTGCCGAATATTGCTGGAACAAACGACAGCTTCCGCATCCTGCTTCGCCTTGGCCAAACTCGGCAGCAAGATGGCAATAAGCAGTGCGATAATGGAAATGACCACCAGTAATTCAATGAGGGTAAAACCGCGTTTTCCGCACAAGGGTTTTTGCATCATAAAGAATCCCGTCCACACGTGGAAAAATCGGGTCCTTCGGCTCCATGCCGCAGGCACGTTCCCAATCCATCGATTGGTATAACGCACTAAGCTATCATTTGATTACAAAATCTTTAAATGTTTCCCTGCCAGCTTCAATTTTTCAGGTTATAGGGTGCAAAGCCCAGCCCAAGGTGAACGCATACTCAGTCGCTTGGGTGACGCCATGCGGCCAGCTTGAACTTACCACGCCTCTCAACTCAGGTAAAGTCCCTTACCGCCAGAAGAGGCCAATGAGGTTGAGCATTCCTTGCACTGCTATCCATCAGGCTCTGGATACCGCGACCGGTGCCGCCACGGTACGCAGCGTTTCCGGTCTGCCGATCGCATCATCGGTACACGCCTTTAGGTTTACATCGCCAGCCCAGTGGATATCCGCCGAGGAACTGCCAATCATTATTTTCAGCGTGCCGGGTTGCAGCACAAACTTTCTCTGGCTTTCATGCCAGTACCAGAGCGCCTGCGCGGTGTAAGGCAGCGTGAAGGTAACTTTTCGACTTTCTCCAGGCTTGAGTTCCACGCGAACGAACCCAACCAGCTCCTTGATCGGGCGCTTCACCGCAGATTTGGGGGCGGTAACGTATAGTTGCACAACTTCCGCTCCGCCACGCTGGCCAACATTGGTGATCGTGGCGGATATTCGCAGTGATCTGCCCTGCACCAGCGATTTCCCTTTGATATTCATGCCGCTGAACTTAAACTTGGTGTAACTCAGCCCGTGACCGAATGGATACAGCGGTTCGCCCTCAAAGTACATATACGTGCGGCCCTTCATGATGTCATAGTTATGAAAGGGTGGCAACTGATCCACCGATTTATACCAGGTGCAGCAGGTTTTTCCGCCGGGGTTGTAATTGCCAAATAATACATCGGCAATAGCGGTACCCTGTGCCTGCCCGGCAAAAATTGCCGCCACAATCGCGGGCAAGTGCTCCTGTTCCCAGTTCACCGCTACCGTGTTATTGGTGTTAAGAACCAGTACCGTTTTTGGGTTGACCTTAAAACAAGCACGAATTAATTCATGTTGCACACCGGGAAGGTAAGTATTCTTGCGGTCGAGTACTTCGGCATCCACGCTCTGATTGACGCCAAAAACCAGGATTGCCAGGTCCGCATTTCCAGCCGCCATCACTGCTTCGTTGAACATTGCCTCGTCCTTCGGCCCCTCGATGCTGCAACCGTGCGAGAAGGTTACGACAGTCTGATGGGCTTGAGGTGGCTGAGCCGACGACGGCTTAACCGGCTGGAGTTGGAACCATTCCATATTGCATATTGCGCTTCCCTTGCCAGTAAAGGTAAAGAACACTTTATGCCTGCCGCCTGCGGCTTTGAGCGGCGCTGAAACGCTGGCCCACTGTTGCCAGTTGCCGGTTGCAGGCACCTTCAGTGTGGCAATGACGGGGCCACTGCGCGAATCCATATGCACCTGAACCATCGCGCCGGTAACGATGCTGGCCAGGCGAAGTACGATGTGCGTTTTGCCGGTTAAATCCTGCGGCCGGTATTCCACCCATGATCCATCGCCAATCCATCCAATATTTGTGCCCCCTTCGCTGGAAGCTTGTGTCTGCACCCCATGGCTTGTGCGTTCCAATTGGTCAGGCCAAACATGGTGACCGGTGTCGTAAACACCCAGTGCCGTGGCAATACCATCGAGCGGGGAGATTCGGATGGAAGGCGATCCGCTGTAGCCGCCGAGGTGGAACCCGGCCAATGGGCCAATGACCGCAACTGTTTTTAGTGATGATTTGTCCACCGGCAGAAAATCAGCGTCATTTTTCAGCAGAACAATCGATTGCCGCGCCGCATCCAGTGCCAGTGCTTGATGGGCCGGTGAATTCACTACAGCAAATCCAATGCGGTTGTAGGGCACTTGCTCCGGGGGGGCAAATTCTCCCAGCAAGAACCGGGCTGTCAGCAACCGCGTTACAGAAAGGCCGATGTCGGCTTCGCTCACCAATTCCAGGCTCACAGCACGACCGAGGTATTTCGTCAAAGTGTTGCCGCAGTTAAGGTCACAACCCGCTTGTATCGCCAGAGCCGCAGCTTGTGGGAAGGTTGCAGTGTAATGATGGGGATTATAAATACAGGCAATGGCATCACAATCTGATGTGACATAACCTCGAAAGCCCCACCGATTACGCAGCAAGCCGGTGAGCAGAAATCGATCGGCGCAGCAGGGAATGCCGTTAATGGCGTTGTAGGCACCCATAAAAGTGAATACATCAGCATCTAAAACGCAGGAGCGATAGGCCCGCGTGTAATATTCCCAAAAACTTCGCGGATCAACCGAAGCGGAAACGCTATACCGGTCGTCGTCGGTATTGTTGCAGATTAAATGCTTGGCGCAGGCGGTCGTTTTGAGATAGTTTGGGTCATCCCCCTGCATGCCCCGCACCACATTAACCGCCCAAGTGCCAGCCAAACACGGGTCTTCCCCGGGAGCCTCTTCACAACGACCCCAGCGTGGATCTCGATGCAGGTTCAATGTTTGGGGTGAATAATAGCTCAGGCCGATTTTATCCCGCCGGTTATAAGCACGCGCCTCGTCGGATACGGCGGTGTAAACCCGCAAGGCCAATTCTGGATTCCATGAGCAGACCATTCCCAATGGCAGAGGAAAACTGGTTACCGGCGCCGATCGTTGCAGACCGTGCAGCGCCTCGCCCGAATAATAATTGTACCCCGGCAAGCCCAGCCGCTTGATCGCCGGCACCGATACCCACTTGTTGGCCGGAACACCAAGCCCCAAGGCGTCGTGCCCGCCGGTCTGCGCAATTTTTTCCGCCAGTGTCATTTTCGCAACCAACGCCGCCGCTCGCTGCCATGCCTTTTTGTAGGCCGCGTCGGAAATGCCGACTCGCAGTTGGCTCTTAGCTTCGGCGGGTAGAAGTGGCCCGCCCGGTGATGGTTTGCTTGCGGCCACTACTCCAACCGCACCAGCGAC